>PIVY01000357.1 GCA_003353795.1 bacterium | reverse complement strand
ATCCGACACCACGGTCCTCCGTGGGCACCAGCTCGCGTGGCAGGCGCGAGTAGATCCAGCCGGTGCTCACCACCAGCGCCAGGGCCGCCACGAGCACGATGGCGCGATGTCGTAGCACGAAGCCCAGCGTGGCGCCGTACACCCGGTCCATACTGCTGAAGAAGGCGTTGAACGCGCGATCGGCCCGGGTCGCCGAGTGCCCGGCGGCGCGGCGCAGGATCAGCGAGCAGAGCATGGGCGTCAGCGTCAGGGCCACGAACGAGGAGATGATCACGGCGACTGCGAGCGTGATACCGAACTCGCGGAACAGGCGGCCGATAGAACCGGTGAGGAAGGCCACGGGAATGAAGACCGCCACCAGCGAGATCGTCGTGGCGATCACGGCGAAGGCGATCTCGTTCACACCGTCGCGGGCAGCCAGCAAACGATTCTTACCCATCTCCAGGTGTCGGAAACAGTTCTCGAGCACCACGATTGCGTCATCCACCACCAATCCGATGGCCAGTACCAACGCCAGCAGGGTGATGATGTTCACCGTGAATCCGAGGGCGTAGGCGATGGTGAAAGCGCCGACGATGGCGATGGGGATGGCGATGATCGGGATCACGGTGGCGCGGAAGCTCTTCAGGAACACGAGCACCACCAGCACCACCAGGCCCGTGGCCAGCAGCAGCGTCTTGGCCACCTCGTCGAGTGAGTCCTCGATGAACGCCGCCGAGTCGTAGGCCACGTCGATGATCATGCCGGCGGGCACCTCGGCCTGAAGGTCGGGCAGCGCGGCCCTGATGACCTTGGCCACGGCCACGGTGCTGGCCTGCTTCTGCTTGACGACGCCCAGGCCGATGGCCGGTCGGTCATTGAAGCGGGTGATGGTGCGCTCGTCCTCGGGGCCGACCTCCACGGTGGCCACGTCACCCAGCCGGACCAGGTCGTTGCCGCGCTGGGCGACGATGATGGCGGCGAACTCCTCGGCGGTCTGCAGTTCACCGCGGGTACGCACGGCGAACTCGCGTTCGGCACCCTCGACGCGGCCGGCGGGAATCTCGGCGTTCTCGGCCCGCACGGCCCGCTCGACGTCGTTGGTGGTCAGCCCGTGAGCCGCCATTCGCCGGGCGTCCAGCCAGACCCGCATGGAGTAGCGTCGCTCACCGCCGATGAATACCGAGCCCACGCCCTCCAGGCGCTGCAGTCGCTCCTTGAGGAGGCGGTCGGCCACGTCGGACAGCTCGAGGGTGGAATAGCGATCGCTACCGAAGGACAGCCACATGATGGGCTGCGCGTTGACGTCGACCTTGGCCACGATGGGATCTTCGGCCTCGCGCGGCAGCTGTCCGCTGACCCTCGCAACACGGTCGCGGACATCGTTGGCCGCCACGTCCACATCGCGGCTCAACTCGAATTCGATGGTGATCGACGAGCCCTGCTCCTGGCTCGAACTGGTGATGGCCTTGACGCCCTCGATGGTCGAGAACTGCTCCTCCAGCACGTCGGTGATCTCGGTCTCCACCACGCTCGGGCTCGCCCCCCGGTAGAACGTGTTGACCGACACCACGGGCGGCTCCACAT
>PIVY01000236.1 GCA_003353795.1 bacterium | reverse complement strand
AGAATCAAAGCAAAAACGCTCGCTCAATCCCACTGTAACGGAGATCCGGCTGTTGAGCTGCGGGCACCCAGGGCGCCCGTCAGCTCGAACAGACGCTATTTGAGCATGCTGATCTTGCGGGTCTGGGAGGCGTCCTCGGTGACCAGTTGCAGCAGGTACACACCGGTGGGCGCCGTGCGGCCGCCGTCGTCGCGACCGTCCCAGATGCGTGTGTGCCGGCCCGCGGGCACCTCGCCCTCGACCAGCGTGCGCACCAGCCGACCGTCCACCCCGTAGAGCCGGATCCAGACCCGCTGGCTGCGAGCCAGGTCGAAGCGGACCGTGGTGGCCGGGTTGAACGGATTCGGGTAGTTGGGCAGCAGCGCGGTCATCACCGGCACGTCGGGTGCGGCCACGGCATCGCTCTCGGTGGTGAAGGTCCACATTTGGTCCTCGGCCAGGGCGTTGCCGGCCACGTCGCGTACGGTGGCCACCAGGCTGACCTCGTAGAGCGTGTTGAAGGCCAGGTCGGCGTCGGGCACCAGGGACAGGGTGCGGGTCTCGGAATCGTAGGACATCACCGCAGCCACGACCTCGCCGCCGGCCAGTGCGAGGGTAAAGCACTCGCTGTTGATGGTGTAGGGATCGATGGGCTCGTCGAAGGTGACGGTCACCGCGGCATCGTGGGGCACGTCCCCGGCCCCGGCCTCGGGATCGCGCGCGACCACCAGAGGCGCGGTCAGATCGCCGGGTGCACCGTGAGTGATATGCACGGCGTCGATCACCGGGCTGGTGAGCGGATCGTTCGTGGCCAGGATCGCCCGGTACTGTGCGAAGCGGGCGGCCGGGCTGGTGACGTCGGCGCCGACCACGTCCGACCAGTCGGACCAGGTCCCGTCCGGGGTCGTCGTCTCGCCGGTGCGGGTGGCGAAGGTCGCGCTGGTGCCGGCCGGAGTCGCGCCGGACCACTGCAGATCCAGCCACGCCGTGGCCTCGGGGCCGCCGTCCAGCACGGGCGACATGTACTCGCCGCTGGCCGGGGTGTAGGGCGTCACGCGGACCCAGTCGATGTAGAAGGGCGTGTCCGAATTGTTCGACTTGTAGAATGCCGCATGCATGGGCGTGGTGATGAGAACGTCGGTGTGGGTGGCCTCGAGCACGCCGTCCACGTAGAAATCCACCTGTCCGTGGGTCCACACGATCTTGAAGACGTGCCACTGGTTGAACTGGGCCGAGGTCTCGATGGCCACGGTGGTGTGGTCGTACTCGCGGACGCGGGCGTAGATGGTCTGGTCGCCGTTGATGCCGCCGGTACCGGCGGTGCTGAACCAGGCGTACTGGGAGTTGCTGAGGGTGTTGTTGTCGAAGCCCACGTCGATGAAGGCGCTGCCGGGCACGAACATGGCGCGCGCCTCGAGCACCACGCCCGGGCCCCAGTCCTCGTACGACTCGATGGCCGACAGCTCGAAGGTCTCGCCGTCGCGTTCCTGCACGTCGAGCAGACCGTCGGCGACCTGCGGCACGTAGTCCGCGGGACGGGTGGTGTGCCACTGCGGGTCGAGACCGGCGCCGTCGAAGCGGTCGGACAGGACGCCCGCGAGGCGGAGCTGGCCCGCGGTCGAGCCGCTGTCCTGCTCGGCGATGACCAGGTCGGTCACGGCGCCCTCGCTGAAATCGGCAGAGGAGGTGGCCACATGCACCGACACGGGATCGAAGCGGGTCGTGAATTCCCAGACCACATCGGACGGCAGCAGGTTGCCCGAGACGTCGGCGACCGCGGTGGTGATGCGCGCCTCGTGAGCGGTGGCGAGGTCGAGCTCGACCGCCGGCGTGAGGGTCGCGCGGCGCGTGGTGGGGTCGTAGCTCACGGTGGCGGCGACGGCCGCACCGTCGCGGGGAGCGACCAGGAAGCTGGCGCTGGTGATCGTGGCCGGATCGACGGCCTCGTCGAACTGCACGGTGATCGCGCGCCCGGGCAGCACCGCAGCGCCGCCGTGGACGGGCACGGTGGCCAGGATCACCGGTGCGGTGAGGTCCGGCGGTTCGGTGGTGAAGATCCAGGTGTGATCGGCAGCGAGGGTGTTGCCGTCGCCGTCGGCGACGACCGTCGTCAGGCGTGCCTCGTACATGACGCCGCAGGCCAGCGCCACGGTGGGCGTGAGCATGGCCAGGGTGCCCGTGGAGTCCAGGCTCACCGCCGCGGGCGCGGGATCGCCGCCGAACGGGGTCAGGGTGAAACTGGTGTCGGTCAGGGTGGCCGGATCGATGGGTTCGTCGAAGACAGCGCTCACGGTGGCCTGGCAGGGGAACCCCTCGACGCCCTCGGAGGGCGTGGTGCTCAGGACCATCGGCGGCGTGATGTCGAGGAACGTGAACTCGAGCTGGACCTCGTCGATCACCGGGCTGGTGAGCGAGTCGACCGTGGCGAGGCTCGCCCGGTACTGGAGGTAGCGGCCGGCCGGGCTGGCGATGGCGTCGGCGGCGACGTCGGACCAGTCAGACCAGGAGGCGTCCGGCATGGAGGCCTCGCCGGTGCGGGTGGCGAAGATCGCGCTGGCGAGCGCGGGCACGTCACCCTGCCAGGTCAGGCGGGTCCACTGGCGACCGGGCTCGCCGCCGTCCTGAATGCACGATGTGTAGGCGCCGGACGTGGCGGCATACGGGGTCACGCGGATCCAGTCGACCAGGAAGGCCGAATCGGAGTCGTCGGACTTGTAGAGGCTGAAGACCTGCTCCAGGTCGATGTCCACGCCCGTGCGGGTATCCACGAGCACATCGTCGACCCAGAACTCGGCGGTGTCGTCCAGCCAGATGATGCGGAACACGTGGAACTCGCCCAGGGTCACGGTGGTGGGGACGTTGGCCGTACTGCTCGTCGCGGTGCGCATGCTGGTGAAGATGGTCGGCACCTCGCCGCTACCGGAACCGCGGGTACTGAAGTAGAGCCACTGGTCGGGCGAGTCGGTGCTCGAGGTGAAACCGATGTTCACGAAGGCGCTGCCCGGGAAGAAGGCGGCGCGCATCTCGGCCACGACGCCGCCGGTGAACGTCATGCGGCTCTCGAGAGCCGACCGGGCGTAGAACTCGTCGTCGCGCTCCTGGAGATCGATCACTCCGTCCTCGATGACCGGCTCGAAACCGGCGGGCGGAAGCGCAATGGTCCACATGGTGTCGAGGGTCGACGCTAGGAACAGGTCCTCCATCATCGGTTCGAGCCGCAGCTGGCCGCCGCTGGCAACGTTCGCGGTTTCGCTGACCGTGGTGCCGTCGTGGCCGCCGGAGCAGAAGTCCGCCGTGGACGTTGTCGGCAGGATGGCCACGGCCGCGACGTCCGCGCCGGGGGACGAGATCGTGCCGGCAGTCAGGGGCGCAGCCACCACGAGCGCCAAGATGAGCGCGGTGATGGTCGACGAGCAGCGGGGCGAGGCGATATAGCACGCGGGTCCGTTCATGGCGGTCCTTCTTCCGGACTGGATCCGTGGGTGCGGGTCGAACAACGATGTAATCATAACACAAATAATCAAACTAAAACAATGCGAAAAGTAGATAATATGATGTTTCTGGTGTTTATTTTGAAATATAGTAACCCCCGACAATAAAGCAGCCGGTCAGCTGGATCTACCCATTACGAGCCATCGTAGACGAATCAGGCAGCAAATATCAATTGATTATCAAGATTTTCGGTACGTGGACCCCACGGGGGCGACGGATTCAGCGCACCGGCCCTTCCCGGTTGGCCCGCAATTCCAGATTCCGCGTCATCTGCGCTATCTGCGGCCAGTCGTGGGTGACGATGTCCTGGGCATGGGCCAGGTTGTTGCGCAGCGATTCGAGCTGCTTGACCACCCGCTTGGCCTCCTTGCGCGACGCGAATCCGTAGGCCGCCACCTCGGAATCGAGGGAAAGCAGGATCTCGGCCTTGTCCGAGAACTGCAGGCACTCCAGCAGCGTACCGCGTTGGTCGCGCCGCTGACGCTCTTCATACAGGTCCTCCGCCCGGGCCAGCCGAGCGGGCGTGAGGTGCTCGCGCCAGGCATCGTCGGGAAACAGGTCGCGGATGCGGTTCACCACGTTCATCTCGGTGATGGTGATCATGCCGAACAGCCACATGCGGACCACGGGCTTCTGGATGTCCGACTTGGTGATCACGCCGCCCACGTCGCCGTCGAGCAGGGTCACGAACACGTGTTCGTGGCGGGTGAGCCCCTCGATGACGCTGGAGAGTGAAGCGCCGCGGCCGACGGTCTGGTCGGCCCGGAACTCGCGCATGGCGTCGCCGCAGGTGCCGCCCACCAGGTCGTAGAGCAGGACGTAGCCGGCGACCGCCCCTTCGCGCCTGACGCCGGCCACCAGCAGGTCCAGTTCCACCATGTGCTCGCGAATGGCGTCGGAGGACCGCGCGGCGTCGAACGAGCGCACCGGCTCGGCGACGTCGCCGGCGGTGAAGGCGCGCATGAACACACGCTGGAGATGCTCCTGGGGCGCCGGCGATCGGTCCGGGATGTCGGGATCGACGCTGTCGGGAACCGCCGTGGGCAGGGTGATGCCCAGCTGGTCGAGGGCCTTCTGGAGCGTACGATGGGCGCGTTCGAGGAGGCGCTTGTCACCCCGGGTAAGCACCTCCAGCAGGGCCGCCTTCTCCACGGCGTACGTTCGGGCGAACTTTTCGTCGTGCTTGGTGATGTCGCGACAGTTGTCGATGAGGTCGGCCAGCTTGATGGTCTGACCGCGGGGCGAGGCCTCGGCCAGGTGGGCGCGGTCGAGGGCCTTGCGCACGGCTCGGTTGCCGTCGGAGACCTTGCTCACGTCGGTGAGCTCGGAGACGAGCTGCGTCACCGCCGGCCCGAACTCCAGCTCCAGGTCCTGGAAGGTGACTTCGGTGTCCTCCACGGTGTCGTGCAACCAGGCGGCGGCGATCATCTCCTCGTCGTCGGTGATCTCGCCGACCATGGTGGCCACAGACTTGAGATGGACCGTGTACGGCTGCTGGGTGTACTTGCGCCGGTGGTTGATGCGGGTGTGCGCCTCGGTGGCGAAGTGGCGGGCGCGGTCGACGAGGTCGGACATGGTATCTCCTGTGAGGCAGCTCAGAGCCGCACCGAAAGCGTGAACGTCCCGAATGCGTCGTAACCATCCTGCCCGTGGAACTCCTCGGTGCGCACCACGAACGTGTACGCCAGCCGCACACCGCGACTCTGCAACGCTGCTCCGGCCTGGAAGTCGCCTACCAGCCAGTGCTTGTTCACCGAGTGACTGCTCTTGAAGGTGTTGCCGTCGAGGAACAGGTTGCGCAGCATGGCGCGCGCCTCGCCCCCGATGAAGAGGTAGCCGCTGAGCTGGCGGCTCGGTACGAAGAACTCGCTACCGGGCAGGCCCGGCTGGATGCGCGGCGGACCGTAGTCGCTGGGCAGGTCGAAGCCCAGCCGCGCCGTGGCGCCGGCCGAGCCGTAGATGAACACGTTGCCCAGGGCGCCGCCCACGTGGGGCAGCAGGTCCACGCCCAGGCCGCGGTCCTCGACGTCGTGGAGCGTGCGCCACTTGCGTTGCCAGATGGCCTGCAGGGTCAGCTCGTTGCTGAGCTGGTTGCTCCAGCCGCGAGGATCGGGCGAGTCGATGAACTCGTGAATGCCCTTTTGCACCGGCTCGCCCTGGGCCGCCGGGCCCACGACGCCGACCGACAGCTCCATGATGTCGACCATGCGACCGTTCTCCAGCACCAGACCGCGGCCCAGGTAGAGCCAGGCGGCGTAGGGACGGTCGTCCTCGATCAGCTCCGGCTCGCTGATGTCCTCGGGAGTGTAGAGATTCTGGCCCAGAGCCCAGGAGCCCCGCACGAACCCGCGGTCGGGGAACCACGGCAGGGCGCGGGCCACGCTCAGAACCCAGCCGGGGACCCTGTCGTCGCCACGCAGCAGCGAGACGCGGAGGCCGTTGGTGTAGTGCCGGTCGGTGCCGCGACCGGTGAAGATGTCGTTCTCCCACTGGAGGCTGAAGATGGAGGCGTGGTCGGGGGGGCGGTAGGGGGATTCGTCGTCCGCAGCGGCGGAGGTCACGAGCAAGACGACGGCGAGCGCGAGGATCGTGAGATGCTGCGAGGACCGGCCGATCATTGGCCGCGGCCCCCGTCGCGATAGGTGATGACCAGGTTGCGAATGGCGAACCAGAGCAGGAACACGATGACCACGGAGCCGGCGAAGACCCAGAGCAGGATCCGGCGCAGGTTAGTGTAGGCGGTATCAAGGGCGAAGCTGGTGGTGCTGGAGGTGGAGCGTTCCATGCTCTCCAGCGTCTCGTGCACGATGGTCTCGATGGAGCCGAGGACGGCCTCGCGTTCGCCCTGCATGGTTTCCAGGATGATGGCGCGCTCGCCGGCCAGG
>PIVY01000235.1 GCA_003353795.1 bacterium | reverse complement strand
TCGTTCGGCGGCGACGTCGGCGTCAAGGAAGGTCGACAGGAACCGCGACCATGGCTCGCCGAGCGGCCCACTCACCAGGTCCAGGCGCGTCGCCGAACTTCCCGCCAGCCAGCCGAGCAGCCGCGCGCCATGGGTTCCTCGTTGCCCGCCGGCCGGCAACAGCGAGTCCAGGTCCATCACCAGCGCACGACCGATGGCCAGCGGCGACGCGGTCTGCACGAACTCGAGGAGCTGGGCCGGGCTCAACCAGATCAGCGGAGCCAGGGGCTCGGTGGCACCCGGGCGCGGTACGGTCACACCGGCTGCAGCGAGGTGGTCGGCCACGGCCGCCGCGCCCGGTGGCGGCCGGTCGCTCACCACGAGGAGGCGAGCCACGGGCTGGCCCGACTCCCAGGCCCGCAGCAGGTCGGCCACGAGGTCTCGCCAGAGCAGTGTCGCCGGTGTGGCGTGCACCCTCGCGCCGGCGTCGTCCAGGGGCCGGGCATCGGCCAGTGGCGCGCCGGGCCAGTGCGCCAGCAGTCCGGGAACCGGATGACGTTCGCGCAACCAGGGCTCCAGCCCGGGCAATGTCGAGGCCGGCGGGCTCACCAGATCGAGGAGCTCGGCCTCGGGGACACCGGCCCAGGCCAGCGCCGCGGGGGGAACGAGATCCGGCGGCGCCAGCAAGCGCCACCAGCGCACGTCGAGGAGATCCACTGCGGCGACCGGCGCAGCGAGGATGGCACCGCACTCGAGAGCCGCCTGTCGTACGGCGGCGCGGCGCACCTCGCGGCGCTCACCGTCCCGTCGCGACCAGTGTTCGGGATCGTCCGTCCGCGGAGGATCCGACGCCGTCAATCGGGTCAACGATGCCAGGAGAGGAACAACCAGCCGCGCCGACTTCGCATCGTCGAGATCGCGGATTCCGCGCCAGTTCATGGCTCCGAACGTGCCGGCGGATGCCGCTTGCCAGAAGGCCGAGCCAGGGCCTCGCGACGGGAGCAGGACGTCGGTGTCCTTTCCCGCGTCCCGGAGTTGATCCAGGGGTGCGGACCAGGCCGCGGCCGGATCGAGACAGGCGTGGGGCAACGGCCCCCGACCGGCAAGGCGCAGACGCGGCGGCGTGGCATCGCCGAGGGACAGGTGGTACGGGCGGCCATAAACGGCGAGGACCTCGTCGAACCAGCCGGCCAGGGCCTCGGGAAACAGACCGCCGCCACTCAGCAGCGAAAGATGGCGAGCTCCCCGGGGAGCCAGCAGGCCGTGCTGAAGCGCCGCCAGCCCAGCGGTCCGTTCCTCCAGACGCCAGTGCACGGCGGCCGCATCCAGGAAGACCCAGCTCGCCTCGCTCCCGTCGTAGACTCCCCAGACCGCGTCCAGCACCGGTCCCCGATCGGGGAGGTCGTCCACCAGACCGGCCACCAGCCCCGAACGGCGGACCCGCTGGGCGTACTGATCGCCCCAGCCGCCATCGCCGGTCTCGTCGCCGGCCGGCACCGGCTGCCTCGGCAGGTCGCCCAGGATCTCGGCGTATCGATCGTAGCGCGGGCACATGCCCGCAGTGCGGGGTCGCCAGACCCGATGGTCGAGGAGGTCGCCATTGTGCGACTCCACCAGGCGGACCCAGTGGCAGATGGCCAGCATCTCGTCGCCGACCGCATGGTCGCGGGCCGCCAGGTTCTCGAGCAGGCGGAGCGCCGCACCCAGATGGTGAACCTCGCCACAGGGCGGGACCACCGTCACCGGGCCGTAGGCTTCGCGAGCCTGTCGCCGCAGGTGACCGAGCCGATCGATGCGGTCGAGCACCACCCGCCAGCGGCGGGACCCCGGTCCCCAGGACGCCAGGGCCGAACCGGGACGCCCGGTCGTCACCACGGCCACGTCCTGGCCGGCCAGATCCTCGCGGGGCGCCTCGTCGGGATCGGCGCCACGGGCGGTGGTCAGCGGGTCTGGGCGGGTCCAGAGCAGCGGCAGGGTCCAGGGCTCGAAGGTGACGTCCACGGCCGCCTTGTCGGGCGCGCCGAGCACTGCACATTGATGCAGGAAGGCCGCCGCCGCGTCTCCACGCCGTCCCAGTTCGGCAAGGCCGGCGCGCAAGGCAGGGTCGGCCTCGTCCACGCGACCGATCACCGCCAGCCACAACAGTCCGGCATGAAGAGCCGGTTCGAGGGCGGACTGGTCGGGGCCGAACCGCCCGTCCTGTCCCGGGGGCTTCAGCCGCGGATGGCCGAGGTCCGATCGCCAGCCGTCTCGCCAGGAACCACTGCGGGCCAGGGCCAGGCGACGGGCCAGATCCTCGTTCCAGCCGGTGGCCGGCAGGAGCGGTTCGAGAACCGCCTCGAGATAGGGTGTGAGGGCCTGCCCCTGGGCGTCCTCCGGCCAGCCCGGTAATTCGCCGGAAGCCGGGACGGAATCCTGCCAGAGGACCCGGTCGTCGGCCGCCGCCAGGAAGCCATGCAACGGGCCGGGATCCTCCCCCGGCCTCCAGGTGGCCAGGTCCCGCGGCTCCGCACCCCACCAGAAGACAGCCTGCACCTGACCGTCGCCGGCGACACTCGCCGAGATCCAGCCCTCCGCGGGATCGGTCTGGGGACGGCGATGGGCGAGGACGGCCAGGGCGGCCCTGCACCGCCGGGGGACCTCTTCCTCACCCTCGCGAGGAAGCGTGTCGGCGAGGCGACGGGCGGCATCATGACGGGGAATGGGCAATTCGTGACGATCGCAACCGCCGAGGATCTCCAGCCGCCGCACCCGGCTCCAGTGACGTCTCGCCATGGGCAGAGCCGGATCGTCCAGGTGCTCCCAGCGGCGCAGGATCGCCGCCACGTCCTCACCGTGGAGATCGGCGATTCCGGCGGCCAACCAGCGGCGTTCCGCCTCGTCCTCGGGCGACCAGACGAGCGCGTCGGACTCGGCGTCGAGGAGTTCCAGGACACTGTCCGCCCAGCCCAATCGCTCGGTTTCCACGAGCCGCTCCAGATGGTCGCGCGCCAGGGCGGCCACCCGCAATCGCGTCGCCGCGTCCAGGTCGAGATCGGGTGTGATCAGATCGCGATCGCCGAGCCGGCCGGTGAGCGGCAGCAGATCGAAGAGCGCGACGATCAGCGGCGCCACCGCAAGGCGACGGGAACACAGGTCACTGGCAACCGACAGATACAGGGCGGCATGCAGCAGTGCGAACGAGGTCTCGGGTTCGTCGCGGGCTCCCAGTTCGAGTCGACGGCCGGTCTGTTGCAGCGCAGCGTCGGCGAGGGTCCGGAACTCGCCCTGGAATCCCGCCACGGACTGGTCCCAGCGACCGGGTCCGTCATCGCCCGCAGCACGGGTGACGCGCCGCCACAGGCGGTTCATACCGTCGGGCAATCGCTCGGAGACGAAGACCCGTCGCCGATCCGCTTCACGGGCGGCGTGGGCTCGGCGGTAGGCATGTTCGGCGTCCCGGAAGCGTCCCTCCGCGAGCGCCTCGCGGGCCTCGTCCAGGATGTTCCAGTAGCTCATAGGGTGTGCCAGCTGTTCATCGCGTCGGGCGCCTCCTGCGATCCGACGGCCAGTCGAGGGCTGCGAGAACCGATCATAGCCGACACCAGCGAGGCTTGCCACCGCTTTCGCCGCCGCCTTCGAGGACCTCAGCCGACGCCGGGATAGTGTCGCAGCACCATGCCCCGCGCCTCACCCGCGAGGTCGACCGTGACCACGTCGAGCCGCCGATCGCCGGCGCCGCCGCCGTTCTCGTGACACCAGCGTCCTGCCATTCGTCGGAGGCGGCGGAGTTGCATCGGCGACACCGATTCGACGGCGCTGCCGAGGCTCCCCGGTCCCCGAAACTTGACCTCCACGAAGACGATCAATCCGGCCCGCTCCAGTACGAGGTCGATCTCCCCTCCGCCGCGTCGCCAGCGTCGGTCGCGGCACTGGAATCCACAGGCACGATAGAATCCAAGGGCGAACTCCTCACCCAGGCGGCCGGCGGCATATCGATCCATGGCGTGGTCACGTTCCGGGAGGATCGCGGGGAGGCGGCAACGCTATTTGCAGGATCCGTTCCAGAGGTCGCCCTGGGCCAGGTCGACCATGGGCCGGAAGCTGGTGCGATGCAGGGGACACGGCCCGAGTTCGGTCAGGGCACGCCGGTGGCTGGCCGCTCCGTAACCCTTGTGGCCGGCGAAGCCGTAGCCGGGGTAGCGACGGTCCCAGGCGACCATGACACGATCGCGAAGCACCTTGGCCACCACGGACGCGGCGGCGATGGCAGCGCTCGTGCCGTCGCCCCGAACCAGCGCGCGAGCCGGGCAGGGCACCTCGGGAACCTGCAGCCCATCCACCAGCAGGAGATCGGGAACGAGCCGCAGGCGGGATACGGCGCCGGCCATGGCCTGCAAGGTCGCCGCCAGGATGTTGCGCCGGTCGATGACCCCGGCGGACACGGCACAGGCGCCCCAGCTCAGGGCGCCTGCACGTATCTCGTCGAAGACCACGTCACGGCGGCCTGCCGACAGTTTCTTGCTGTCGTCCAGGCTCGCCGGACACCAGTCCGCCGGCAACACCACAGCGCCTGCAACCACGGGACCGGCCCAGCAGCCTCGTCCCGCCTCGTCCACGCCGGCCAGGAGCAACTCGCCTCCGCGATCACACTCCCGGTCGAACGCCAGCAACCGCTGCGCTCCGGCGGTCACGGCGCTACTTGCGCCGGGCCTCGCGGATCCTGGCCTTCCGGCCTCGCTTGTGCCGCAGGTAGAAGAGCTTGGCCCGTCGTACCCGGCCGCGCTTGATCACCTGGATGTTCGCCAGGTTGGGCGACTCCCAGGGGAAGATCCGCTCAACGGCGATGCCGCCGGTGAGCTTGCGCACGGTGAGGGTCTTCTCCAGGCCGGTGCCCTGGATGGAGATCACCGCACCCTCGAAGTTCTGCAGGCGTTCCTTGCCGCCCTCCTTGATGCGCACGGCCACCCGGATGGTGTCGCCGATGCCGAACTCGGGCAGGTCGTCCCGCAGTTCGTCGTAGCGCAGACTGTCGATCACGTTGCTCATGACTGCCTCCGTATGGGCGCCCGAAATTCGCGTCCGGGCTCGGGGTCGGCCGCCTCTCGGGCGGCTCGTCTTCCAATGCTTTTCTAGCGTTCGGGCGCGATCTTCGCGTCCGGCTCGCCGAGCAGGTCGGGCCGCCGGGCGCGGGTCCGCGCGCGGGCCTGTTCCTGCCGCCACTGTTCTATCTTCGCGTGGTGCCCCGTGAGCAGCACCTCGGGTATGGCCAGTTCCCGGTAGACCGGGGGTTTCGTGTACCAAGGACAATCCAGGCCACCGTCGCGTTCGGCGGTAAAGCTGTCGCAGTCTGCAGATGCAGCATCGTGCAGCACTCCGGCGACGCGGCGCACCATGGCGTCGACGATCACCAGCGCGGGCAGTTCGCCGCCCGAGAGCACGTAGTCACCGATGGAGATCTCACGCATGCCCAGGATGTCCTGCGCTCGCTCGTCGATCCCCTTGTAGTGACCGCAGACGAGGATGATCTCGCCCTCGCTCTCGGCCTCGGCCAGCAACTCCAGCGTCAGTCGCTCGTCCAGTCGATCGCCCTGGGGCGAGGTCAACAGGACGGGCGATGCGTCGCTCGTTCGCACCGCTTCCACGGCTTCCACGATGCACGACGCCATCATGATCATGCCGGCGCCGCCGCCGTAGGGCGTGTCGTCCACGGTGCGGTGCTTGTCCACCGAGAAGTCACGGATGTCCGTGACCTCGTAGCGGACCTGTCCCTGCGCCTGGGCACGGCCGAGAATGCTGGTTTCCAGCACCGCGCGGACCATGTCCGGGAACAGGGTGAGCACCTTGATCTCAAGCATCGAGCAGACCCTCCGGAAGATCGACGACCAGCGGTCCCTCGAGACCTTCGTCAGTCCTGAGAATCGGCTCGACCGCGGGGATCATCACCTCGCGACCGTCGTGACTGATGACCAGCAGGGTCTGCCCGGTGTATCGCCGGACCTCCTGCACCGTGCCCAACGATTCGCCGTCGACCGTCAGCACCTCGCGGTCCTCGTAGCGGAAGGGCAAGCCTCCCTGCGGCCGCGGAAACGCGGCCTCGAGGTAACGGTCGCGCTGGAATCCCAGCTGACGACCCACGAGGTCCTCGGCCTGATTGCGATCGACGCAACCGGCGGGCTTGACCGCCACGCCACCACCGCTCGGACGCGCCTTCTCCAGTGCGACGGACGAACCGTCGCTCCAGATCAGGTACGCGGAATCCAGCAGCGGCGCGTGGAAATCGAGCAGCGGGTAGAGTTTCACCTCACCCCGCAGCCCCACGGCCTTCACCACGTCGGCGATGGGCACGAAGGAATCCATGGCACTAGTCTTCCGTGGCCTCGGGTTCATCGACGATTTCCAGACCGAACCGGTGATCGCCGCGGGCGT
>PIVY01000356.1 GCA_003353795.1 bacterium | reverse complement strand
CCACCATCAGGTCGCCGTCGCCGGCAGCGTCATCAACGACCACGGTCTCGAAGACCAGGTACGGTCCTTCGGGGGGCAGCACGGGCAGCGTCTCCTGCACGGTCACCATGTTGGAGGCCGTGACGGTGAGCGTGAGCGTCATCGGCGTCGCCGGCGGCACCGCCATGGCGATCACCGCATGACCGGCGTCGTCGGCCATCGCGGAACCATAGAGCACGCCGTCGGCGTAGAGTGCGCACAGCGCACCAGCTGTTCCGGTCTGCACCGCGTAATCGGACATCCCGATCAGGAGCACGCCGGTGTGCGAGACGGTCATGGCCTCGGGGGCCCTGGTGCGCACCATCAGCGAAGGATCGCCGAAGATCGTCCAGTTGAGGAACTCGTTGGCACCGCTGGAGCCGTACTCATCCATCATCAGGCATGAGCCGTTGAACCAGAGGCCGCCGGTGGTGTGCATGGCGTCGGCGGTCAGCAGATCGACGACCTCGTCCTGGGCGCTCATGGGCGGATTCCACGACTGGCTGATGTACGACATGTAGGTGGCGATGGCTCCGGAGGGCACGCCGCCGTCGGTAGCGCGCAGCCACGCTTCGGCGAAGCAGGTACCGGTGAAGGTTCCGTTGTTGCACGCCACACTCGTGATGAAGGGCAGCATGCCCTGGTTGGTGAGGGCGTTCACGTGGGTGTTGCTGAAGCCGGTGGTGCTCCAGGCGGTGGAGCTGCCGTGGCCGGTGTAGTTGATGAATCCGCGGCCGGTGTTCAGCGCGTTGGTCACCATGGTCGCCGTCGCGCTCGGCTGGTAGAACTGGTCCACGCCGAGATAACCGGCGCCCAGGAGATCATTGCGGATGTTGTTGAGGTGCTCGTAATCGTACTCGCCGTCGTCGCCGGGGCCCTCGTTGCTGGCCACGCCGGTGGCGTACTGGGCGAAGACGTCGGCGTTACCGAGATCACGTTCGTAGGCGATGGTGCGCAGGACCTGGGTCTGCACGTGGCTCGTGTTCTCGGCCGAGAAGCGGCCCACGAAGAGGTCGGGATAGTTGTCGGTGCCCAGGACGGTCGAATACTCGGGATCGGAATCCGAACCGATGGGAATCTGGGCGAGGTCGCCCACGAGCAGGACGGAGGCCGGGGCCCAGTCGTTGAATTCGGCGGTGATCGCGGCCTTGATCTGGCCGAACGAGGCACCGGTGTCCGAGGTGGTCAGCAGGCGCGTATCGAGGCCCTTCTGGAGTTTCCACTCGACCAGCGGCAGCATCGCCGCGGCGAACGCATCGTCGGCGATGATCAGGAGGCCGCCGCTCTCCTCGACGGGGACGTACCGCGTGGGCGTACCGTTGATGAAGTGGCGATCGTAGAGGTCGGCGAACTGCGGGTCGACCTGAGTGAAGGCGCGGTCACGGTTGAACACATTCACCCGACCGGTGCCGGCGGCGGCCACTTCGATGACCAGGCGCTTGTACACGCGCAGGGTGGTCTGGCCGGGGAACTACTGGAACACGTTGGCATCGACGAGCATGCTGCGCAGTTCGCGGACGATGTGCGGGTCCCCGCGCCCCACCACGACTTCGGGCCACACGAGGTC
>PIVY01000049.1 GCA_003353795.1 bacterium | reverse complement strand
TTGAACGTGCAGCCAGTGACTGTGGGCTCACCACTGGTCACGGTCAGGCCGTCACTCGAACTGTACTCGAACTCGCAGTTCTCGAATTGGGTCGGCCCGGCGGACATCAACGCCCCATGGCTTCCCTGACCCGCATACCGGAACGAGCAGTCCTTGAATCGACAAGAGTCGGCGGCCGCCGTGTTCGTGATCTCCAGGCGCTCCCAGTTGCCCGCAGCGGGTGCGCTCGCGGTGCCGTCTGTGTCGCCGCCCACGTCGTCGCGGAGAGACGTGAAGATCACCCCGTCGGCGACCAGGCCACCTGGCAATCCGCCGCTGCCAACGGTGATGTGCGAGTCGTCCCAAAATTTCAAGATCGTACCCGGTAGCAGATGCAGCACCGGCGACGCCGCGCCGGCAATCGTCAGGTCGTGATCGTTCACGAACTGATAGACGAATCCAGCCGGCGGCACCGGCCAGGTCGTACTGGCCGCGAGGGTTCCCTGCCGCACCAGGACGGAGTTCCGCATCCCGGACGCATGCCCCACCAGAACGACCTGTGAAACCACCATCTGAACCTGATCGGGATACAGATAGACCTGCTGATATCCCGTCTCACTCACGACGACATCCAGCAATCCGAGTCCAGTGACGCCCGCAGTGATACTGAGGCCATAGCGTCCTCCGCGAATCTCGAACCCGTCGAACTGCACGTCGCTCGCCGAGATCGTCACGGCATCGACGGAGGTCCCTGGAGCGAGAATCCGCGTTGCAGCGCTCCCTGCGGTCCCCTGCACGTTCAGGTTCTTGTCGATGACCAGACTCTCGGCATAGTCGCCGGGACCGACGAGGATCTCGTCGCCCGCCATGGCCATGTCGATGGCTCCCTGGATCGAGTCCGAGTCTCCCGGGACGGTCCAGGTCGCGCCCGTCGCGGCCACGGGAAGAATCAGGATTGCGAGACACACTATGACCTTGTGCATGGTAGTACTCTCCGGTGATTGATAGTCCATGGATGATGCTAAATGAGAAAGGTCCCGCGATTCTGGAAACTGCTGGCCAATAACGGTTTATCGTATCCAGGCTCGTCATGGAGACGACGAGACTGGTCGGGCGAATGATCATGGAGCAGGAACCCGACAGGCTCCCGCTCCTATCGAAACTTGCGTCGGCTCACTCCCGCAACGGCACCGCCTTGTGCCCGTACTCGATCACGCCATCGTGCCCCTCGGCATACATCCGCCGGAACTCCAGCTTCACCTTCATTCCGATCCGGATCTCCTCCAGCGGCACGTCCACGATCTGCGTGGTCATCTTCGGCCCGTCGTCCATGGCGATGATGCCGACCGCGAACGGTGCCTCGCCCTGGAACTGGTCACCGGGTGTGCGGATGACGGTGTGGGTGACGACCGTCCCACCGTAGCCCATGCGGAACGTCTCGAACTCGCGGCCGCTGCACGCGTTGCACACCTGCCTTGGCGGGAAGAACGTCTTCTGGCATCCGGAGCACCGTGACGCCTCGAGGCGATAGGTCTGCGGATATGCGCGCCATGATCTTGCTGATGGCATCACATCACCTCCAGGATGTGCACGACCGAACTGCCGCCGCTGCCGCCCATGTTCTGGGTCATGCCGACCTTCGCGTCCTTCACCTGCCGCTGGCCCGACTGACCGCGCAGCTGCTCCACCACCTCGATCACCTGACCGACGCCGGTGGCGCCCACCGGGTGGCCCTTCGACTTCAGGCCGCCACTGGTGTTGACGGGGATCTTTCCACCCAGTGCGGTGTGGCCTGCGGCCACGGCCGGACCGCCGCCGCCCAACTCGCAGAAGCCCAGCGCCTCGGTCACCATGATCTCGGCGATGGTGAAACAGTCGTGCACCTCGCAGAGGTCGATGTCCTGCGGCGTCTTGCCGGCCATCTTGTAGGCCTGTTCGCCCGCGAGCCTCGCCGAGTCGATCACGGTGAGGTCGTCGCGGTCGTGCAAGGCGATGGTGTCGGTGGCGTGGCCGGTGCCGGTCACTTTGACGCCCGGTTGCTGGAAGTTCTTCACCATGTCTGCGGGCACCACGATCACGGCTGCCGCGCCGTCGGTGATGGGGGAGCAGTCGAGGATGTTGAGGGGATCGGCCACCTTCACCGAGTTGATGACCTGCTCGGCGGTGATCTTCGTGGGAAACTGCGCCCGCGCATTGAGGCTGCCGTTGGCGTGGTTCTTCACCGCGACCTGAGCCAACTGCTCGCGCGTGGTGCCGAACTTCTCCATGTGGGCCACGGCCATCATGGCGTAGAGGCCCGGGAAGGTGACGCCGCAGGTGCCTTCCCACTTCATGTCCGACGCGGTGGACAGGGCGAAGGTAGCCTCGCCGCCGCTGATGTCGGTCATCTTCTCCACGCCACCGGCCAGCACGATGTCGTGCATGCCGCTGGCCACGTCCATGCAGGCCATGCGGAAGGCCAGCCCGCCCGAGGCGCAGGCCGACTCCACGCGCGTGGCGGGGATGGGGGCCTGGCCGAGGTAGTCGGCCAGAAGGGATCCGATGTGTTCCTGGGCGGCGAAAAGGCCGGGACTCATACTCCCGACGTACATCGCCTCCAGCTTGTCGATGCCGGCGTCATCCATTGCCAGGAGTGCGGACTCGACGAAGATCTCGCGCAGAGACTTCGTCCAGATCTCGCCCCACTTCTGCATGCCGACGCCGATCACGGCCACGTCTCTCATGTCAGTTCCTCCTACTCGCCGGCCAGGCGGATCTTGCGTCGCATCTTGGCGTACTCGCCGTACTCGACCTGGATGGTGTTCTCCTCCAGCATCCAGCGCGTCTTTGGGGCCAGATTCTGCACCTCGCGGATGCGGTCCTGCACCGTGTAGACGAAGGCATCGCTGCCGGCGCCCGAGCCGTAGGAACACATGAAGATCCGGTCGCCGGGCTGGGCCACGTCGAGGATCGCCGTGAGGCCCAGGGGAGAGGCGCCGGAATATGTATTGCCCAGGAGCGGAACCAGCCGACCCACGTCGTACTGCTCCTCGGTGAAGCCGGCCATCTTCGCGACGCGTGCGGGGAACTTGCCGTTGGGCTGGTGGAAGACCGCCCAGCGGAAGTCCTCGGGCTTCAAGTTCGCTTTTTCGAGGAGGCCGTTGACCGCGCCGAGGGTGGTACGGAAGTAGGCCGGCTCGCCCGTGAACCGCCCGCCGTGCGACGGGTAGAACTGGTGCTCGCGGCGCCAGAAGTCGGGGGTGTCGGTCATGAAGGCGTAGGTCTCGTCGACCGTGGCCAGCATCTTGTCCGGGTCGTCGCCCATGATGAAGGCGGCGGAGCCGGCGGCGGCCGAGTACTCCAGCGCGTCGCCGGGTGCGCCCTGCGACGTGTCGCCGCCGATGCCCACGGCGTACTTCACCAGGCCCGCCTTCACCAGTCCGTACGCCACGAACATGGCCTCCGAGCCGGCCTTGCAGGCGAACTCGAAGTCGGCGGTGTGGCAGGAGGGCACGGCACCGATGGCCTCGGCCACGATGGTGCCCGAAGGCTTCACCGCGTAGGGATGCGACTCGCTGCCGATGTAGAGGGCGCCGATGTCGGCGGGGTCGATTCCCCCGGCCCGCGTCAGGGCGTTGCGGACCGCCTCGACGCTGAGCGTGATGGTGTCCTCGTCGAGGGCCGGCACCGATTTCTGGAGAAGTTCCAGGCCCTTCTTGTAGCTGGGGGCGTCCGCGCCCCAGACCTTGGCGATCTCCTCGACCTTGATGCGGCGTCTGGGGAGATGGGCTCCGTATCCGACAATGCCGACGGACATGCTTTACTCCTTCGGCGAGCCCTGGCCTGGGTGGCCGGGGCTCGTGGCCTCGAGTAAGCGGATCCGCGGTGTCGGTGTCGGGCGGGGATCCATCCCACAGGTGTCGTTGATCGGCGGGATCCTGGAAATCACGTGCTGGCCGTCAGGTGGTATCGTTGGCCAACTCGTTGTGATTGCTGGAGCTTAGTGGATTGAGAGGGCGACGTCAACGGCTATCGGGAATCGGACCGATCGCGGCGCTTCGCGTCCACCACAACCGTTGCGGCGATCTTGTCGTGCAAGGTCTGGCGATTGGGGTCCCAGATCATCTCCAGGAATCCGAGCATGGCCGTGGCCGCGCTGGCCGAGTAGCCGCCGGCGCGACTGAAAGCGTTCCACCAGCTCAGGGGCTTGCCGTCCAGGCGCACGATCCGGATCCGCATCAGCGCCTTGCCCAGGCTGCGGCCGCGGGTGATGCGCACGAGGATGGTGAACCACCCCACGAAGAAGGCGCCCCAGGAGAAGAAGGTGGAGAAGCTGCCCAGGAGTACGTCGGTGCCCAGTTTCAGCAGCCACGGGTCACTGGAGCGGTCGAGTCTCGTGGGACCTGAGCCGAAGGATAGGGTGAGGTCGCGGTCATTCATCAAGGCGTCGATGGCAGCGCTGTCGCCCTGGACGGCGGGTTCCTCGACGGCGGCCGGCAACACGCCGGGAGCGCGCCGGGCGACGAGGCGGAAGATGTCCATGGTGACCGAGGTGTTGGCTGGCGAGCCGGGCTCCAATGAGCCCGTCATCGCCGATCCCAGGCGCGTCAGGAGGGTGGGGTCATCGCGGTGGATACTCCAGGCCGACAGACCCAGGAACAGGCTGCCCACCACGAGACCAAAGACCGCGAGATCGATGACATAGGCCACGGCCCGTCGCCGGAACGTCGCCAGCGGAGCGCCGAGTAGCTGGTCGGCCACGGCGAGCGGTTCGGGGGTGACGTGGCGGCCGCGGGCCGGGATACGGAACATTGGGTTCTACCTCGCGGTTTTCGGTCCGGATCCGGGTCTCGGCGGCGAGGATACATGGACCGGTGGACGTCGGCCAGCCGCCATTGGCGGCCGCCCCGCGACGGTGGTATCGTACCCGTCGCCCCGTGAACGTGTTCTTCCGCCGGAGGTCTGCCGTGCGCCATGTCATCCACGCATCCCTGCTCGCGGTCACCATTCTGCTGGCCGCCTGCGCCACCGTTCCCGTGACCGGTCGGCAGCAACTCTCGATCATCCCCGACGGCGAGATGCAGGCCATGAGCTATCAGCAGTACGCCGAGGTCATGGCCCAGAGCCAGCTCAGCGACGATGACGAGGCGACCGCCATGGTCCGGCGCGTGGGCGAGAAGATCCAGGTGGCCGTGGAGGAGTACATGGCCCATGCCGGTCTGGCGGGTCATCTGCGCGGCTACGAGTGGGAGTTCAACCTCATCGAGAGCGAGCAGGTGAACGCCTGGTGCATGCCGGGCGGCAAGGTGGCCTTCTACACCGGCATCCTGCCCGTGTGCGAGAACGAATTGGGCGTGGCCGTGGTCATGGGTCACGAGGTGGCACACGCCATCGCCGAGCACGGTGGGGAGCGGATGAGTCAGGGACTGGTGACCGAGCTCGGCGGCGTGGCTTTGAGCGAGGCCGTGAAGGACAAGCCCGAGGAGACCCAGGCGCTCTGGATGACGGCCTTCGCCGTGGGCGCCCAGTACGGGGCCATGTTGCCGTACAGCCGGCTGCACGAGAGTGAGGCGGATCACATGGGGCTCATCTTCATGGCCATGGCGGGGTACGATCCGCAGGCGGCGCCGGTGTTCTGGGAGCGGATGGCCGGGTTGGGGGGAGAGAAGCCGCCGGAGATTCTTAGTACCCATCCCAGTGACGCGACTCGGGTGCGGAATCTGAATGAGAAGATGCCCGAGGCTATGGAGTATTATCGGCCGTGAGTGGTCTGATGGTCCTGCTCTGCAGCTACAGCTTCAGCGGCAAGTCGACGCTGGCGGCGGCGCTGCGCGATCGGTGCGGCGCGGTCGTGGTGTGTCCCGACGAGATCAATGTGCGGCGGGGGTTGTGGGGCGAGGATGGGGTGCAGGACCAAGAGTGGGGTAAGACCCCGGAGATTGCGCACGCGAGTTGGAGGCGCACCTCGCCGGAGGTGAGCCTTTGGTGGTGATCGACGACGAGCGGCCCCGCGGATTTTCACCAGGCCTCGACGTGGCCGATCGGGTGATCGCCTAACTCGGTCTGGCCTAGCCCCAGACCTTCGCGAACATTTCGCCCTTGAATCCCACCGTGTGCCGCTTCCCGTCGCTCACCATGGGCCGCTTGCAGAGCATGCCGTGCTGGGCGAGCAGGTCGATGGTCTGGGTGTCGGTCATGCCGGCCAGGCGACTCTTGATGTCCAACTCGCGATACATCCCGCCCGAGGTGTTGAAAAGGGCCTTGAGGCCGTACTCCTTCAGTAGCGCCTTGAGGAGGGTCTTGGGCGGCGGGTTCTCGGCGATGTCGATAGAGGAGTAGGCGACGCCCTTCGCGTCGAGCCACGTCTTGGCCTTGCGGCAGGTTCCGCACTTGTCGTAGCCGTAGAACTTGACCATGGGAGCGGATCTCCTGGTTGAGGTTCACCGGGAGAATAGCATGGAGGTTGGTGGTCGCAAGTGCTTGTGGCGCTGGAGGATCGGTCCCAGGGCACAATGGGCCAATGGGGCACCAAAGCGCAACTGTGAAAACAATAGCTCAAGAAGGCCGCCCGGGTTGCCGAACTGGCAACTGTCATGCAACTCAGACGGACACAAAAGTACCTCGCCATTTTGCTATGCGCCGCCAGCTTGCTGGCGGCCGTGCCTGGTGTCGTCTTCGCCGAGGCCGGGCCTGGCGCGCACGATCAGGTGCGCTGCGGCGATTGCCATGGCGGCGGTGCCTATCGTAAGGCAGCGGTGCAGGCGGCCGGGCCAGTGGCGGCTGCCGTCTCGCGACGCTGCGCCGGTTGCCACGACGGCATCGCGCCCATTGGCGACGGGGGTCATGCGTTCCATGGCCAGGCCAACAGGTCGTGTACGGAGTGCCACTCATTCCACGAGACCGACCGGTTGCGAGCGGGCGACCGCGAGTTCAAAGTGCCTCTAGGCGATCCCGGTGTTCAGGCGCATTGCCAGGCGTGCCACCAGCCCGGCACCCCGCTCAGCCTCATCGACCCCGGCCATCGCTTCGCGGCAGAATCGGTGTACCATGACGACAGTCGTGACCTGGCTCGAATGTCTGCTTCGGATGCGTGCCTCGTCTGTCACGATCCTGCCGGCGCCGCCGTCGAAATGCCGCGGGGAGCCCCCGCGATCCTCCAGATCAATACCCACGCCAGCCATCCCTTCGGAATCCGCTTCTCTCCCGGTCAGGGGTCCGGCGACCGCAAGATCCGCCACGAGATCGACCCGCGCCTACCGCTTCCGAACGGCAAGATCGAGTGTGTGACCTGCCACTCGATCCCCGGCGGCGCCAAGGACCTCATGGTGCCCTTCGAGGATCCCTATGCCATGTGCCTGGGCTGCCATCGCGTCGGAGACAGGCGACGGTCCGGCGGCACGCTGGCGCTGGCCGACGGACGCTGACCTCAATTCCATCAAACCGATATCAGGGAAGCCGATCGTGGCACTGCTGGCAGAGGGGCGCCTGGTTCGGCCCCGGGTAGGGATTGGGGATCGGATAGGAACCCGACACGATACCGTCATCAGATAGCAGGGGCACGGCGAAATCCCACCGGCCCGACCGCGGTCCTGACGTGGCGTGTGCGCGGTGGCAACTCAGGCAGGTCATGCGGCTGTTGTTGACCGGTCCCTGGGTGCTGGTCGTGGTGACAGCCAGGTCTTCGAACGGAACGTCCGCGAGGTAGGCTGTGGCCGGGTTGCCGCCCATGGGGTCATCGGTGCCGTTGTAGACGCTGTAGTAGTTCGAAGCACGACCACCCAAGGCGCTGTCTGTCCGGTGAGAGAAACCCGACTGCTGCTGGTTATGCCGTGAGAGGTAGTCCTGGTGGCAGTTTCCACACCAGCGAGACATTCCCGAGTTGTAGGCGGAATGACTGGCGTTGGACTCGGTCACCGCGGATTCGATGTCGAGACCGATCCCCGTGGGGGCCGCATACGAGAATGTCGGCTCCCAGCTCAGCCCGGGCCCGGCGTCACGCAGCATGCGGAAGTTGCCGTTGCCATGCGGGTCGTGACAACTCGTGCACCCGAGGCTGTGCGAGGGGTAGCTTCCTCCGGGCGAGAAGGCGACCGTGCCGTCGGCGCCGATACCGTGGGCCGGAGCGTTGATGTTGTGCCCGGCCGCATCGCCGTTGATGGGATTGGTCACGCCGTCGGCACCGTCGTTCAGGTTGTCCTCGAGCAGGAAGACAAAATTGCCGGCGCCCATCTCCGGTGGCGGCGCGAGGGGATCGGATCCCAGGACCGATCCCAGACTCGTCGCGTGGCAGCTGAGGCAGAGGTCGCTGGCGGTTTCCGCTCGCAGGAGATAGTCGCCGGCGCCGCCGATTACCACCTCCTGGCCTTCCTCCGAGTTGTGCATGACGTGGCACCCGTTGCACGCCGAGACCCCACCGTCGTGAAACGCGTTCGCTGGCCGACAGGCGACCATGGCGAGCGCGCCCCAGGTCATCATGATGGCGGTGCGAAGGCGCAGCGAAGTCATGTCACGGTTTCCACGGTGTCAACTCTCAGGCGTCCCGGCCTCTTTCATCTCTTATCTCTTGTGACATTGAATACATAGATCCATATCGGAACTCAACGGCAAGTAGTGAGCGAAATCCGCTCCGTGCATCTGGTGGCAGCTCATGCAAGTGACGGGCTCGTCGGTGCGCGGGTCGATGACGTCGGGTCCGGAGGGGTGCGAGACCTTGTGGGCCGCCTCGTGGCACGCCGCGCACATTTGGCTGTCGGTGCTCTTGAGGTAGCGGGCGTTCTCGCCCCCATGGGGAGTGTGGCATTCGGTGCAGTCCATGCCGTCGTGCGTGATGAATTCGGATTTCGGTTTCTTGAGTTTGGGGTCATTGAAATGGCAGCGCATGCAAAGGAGATCCTGGGAGGCGGCCAGGAGACCTGAGGCGTTGGAGGCATGCGGGTTGTGGCATTCGTCACACGATCGCGCATCGCCCATGATGTGCTGAAACGGCTGTTCCTGGTATTCCCCGATTCCGCGATGGCACCTCAGACAGAGGTCCTGGATGTTGCCGCCGATGGCAAAGCCAGCACCGGGCTGCAACTCGCCATGGCAGGTGCCGCAGTTGTCTCCCTTGAACGGCGCGTGCTGATTCTTGTACAGCAGCTTGGCTTGACTGGAAGCGTGGGGGTCGTGGCATGCGGCGCAGTCGGCCGCCGCCACGTCGTGTCCGCCGTGAGCGCTGCGAAACGCTGTATTCTGGTCATGGCAATCGAAGCAGAGACTCGGCACCGGGCTGCCCAGCAACTTCATATTCTGGCTACCATGGGCGGCGTGGCAGGTTAGGCACTCGCCATCACTCACCGGCTCGTGGGGGACCTTGCTCGCATTCCAGGCCTCGACCTGTACGTGGCAACTCGCACAGAGCGTCCCCAGTTCCTCGTTGAGCTGCCCGGCGTGCTCCGAGGCATGGGGATCGTGGCAGATCACGCATTCGCCGTTGGCCACCGGAACGTGCGTCGACGGCAGTGTCAGCTCCTCGCCGACCGCGTCGTGGCATTCCATGCACATGGGGCCCTGGTCGGCGTTGAGCAGCGCCGCATGCTTCGAGGCGTGCGGGTTGTGGCACGCGGAGCACTCACCGTCGCCAAAAACCGAGTGCACGTGATCCAGTTTCATCTGATCGACGAAATCGGCGTGGCATTCGAGGCAGATTGCGGGCTCGTCAACCGTCACGGTCGTGGCTGCCGTTGCACACGCTGCGACGAGTATGAGGGCGGCCAGCGCCGGGATAAAGATGCGCAGGCTCGTCATGGCTGACCTCCCGGATGGCACACGTCGCAGGCATTGGCTTCGAAGGGGTCGTGCTGTACGCGCTGGATCAGACCGCTCTTCTCGGCCACGTGGGGGTCGTGGCAGCGACGGCAGTCTAGTTGGGCGCCGGCCAGGCCGAGGTGGCGACGTTTGAAGTCGCCGTCGTCACCGTCATGGCAGGCGAGGCACTGATCCGGGATCGCCTCGGTCAGCAGACTGGGCTCGGCAGTGTGGTGGGCATCATGGCAGTCCAGACATGCCCCTTCGGCGGCTGGATCGTGAGTTTCTCCGTCGTCCATACGGTTTCGCAGGTCCTGGTGGCACTGGAAGCAGATCTGCGCCACGGTATCGGGCAGCAGGCCGTCGATGCGTCCGGCGTGAGGGAGATGGCAACTTGTGCACTCACTGTTCGCGTAGGGCGCGTGAATGCTGCCCCCGGCGACGCTCGCCTCGGACGGGTCGTCATGACATTCGGCGCAAACCATGGACATGCTGTCGATCAGCAACCCCGGATGATCGGATGCGTGGGGTTGGTGGCAGGTGCTGCATTCCTGGTCGGCGAAGGGCGGATGCACGACAGGGAGAGCCTGATCATCCGAATCGTCGTGGCAGGCGACGCAGAGTTCAGAGCCGGACGCCCTCAGCAGAGCTGGCCGATCGGAGGCGTGTGCGGCATGGCAGTCGTTGCATTTGCCGGCCTGAACCGGTCGATGGGCGGATTTCTGACGCAGCCATTCGTTGGCCGTATCGTGGCACTCGGCGCAGAGATCGAAGCGGTTGGTCAGTGTCAGCGCTGCGAACTGCGAGCCGTGGGCCTGATGACAGTCGAGGCAGTCGCCGTCGACGAAGGCCGCGTGGGCGCCGTCCATGCCGCGCTCGGCCTGCTGCTCCTCATGGCAGCCGAGGCAGAGCAGCGTGGCGTCTTGGGCAAGCAGCGCCCGGTCGGTCTGTCCGTGGGCCTGGTGGCAAAGTGTACAGTCCTCGCGGGCGGGACTGTGGCGAGATGGCATGCCGGTCTCGTCGAGAATCTCCGCGTGGCACTCGGCGCAGAGCTGCGTCACCGGTTGGCGCAACAGAACCTGTTGACGCGAGCCGTGGGGGTTGTGGCACTCGAGGCACTCGCCGTCGGCCACGGGGCCGTGCGTACCCTCAGGGGCCATCTCGTCGACATCGTGGCACGAAAGGCACAGTTCCTCGCCGCCGTCGGCCACGAGGGCGAATTCCCCATCGCTGCTGGGCTCGGCGTGACAGGCCTCGCAGTCGACGTCCATCATCGGCGAGTGTACCGATGCGGCGAAGAGCGACGAGGAGTCCGACGAATGGGGTGAGTGGCACGTGCCGCACCCCTCCGCAGGGACCTGGAATCCGCCGTGCGCCTGCGTGAAGTCTCGTTTCTCGGTCTCGTGGCAGTCGGCACACAGTTCGGCCATGGGCTTCTTGAGCAGGGCCGCGTAATTGCTTCCGTGCACCGCGTGGCACGCAAAGCAGCCGTCCTCGAGAGGCTCGTGCACGTGCTTCCGCTCGAAGGCTGCGCGGTCGTGGCATTCGTAGCAAGTATCGGTCAGCTTCGCCGGGAGCAGCGCTTCGTTGTCCGCAGCATGCGGGTCATGGCACTGCGAGCAACGGCCGTCCGCAGCGGGCTTGTGCACCACGGTCGATTCCATACCCAATTCTTCGGCATCATGGCACAGATAGCAGAGTCCCCGCCCGATCTCTTTGAGCCGAAGCACGCCCACCATTCCGTGCGGCTTGTGGCAACCTGTACAGTCCTTGTCCTCGAAGGGCTCGTGGCGCATGCTGGCGCCAAACTGTTCCTTCATCTCGTGGCAACTGACACACTCGCCTCCCGCCGAAAAACGGCGGCCACGATCGATCTGGGCCTCCGCGACGGTCGCCAGCAACTGAAGAGTCAGCACCATGAACGCGATCGGTATGATCGGTGCGAGTGCTTGCCTACTGGGTCTAGTCAATCTTCTCATGGCGCGCTCCAGCCCACAGGTGGGCCATGGTGGCGATTGGGTCAGTATTCCTCACCGAAGTAACGGGTGATCGCGGCCTCGTTGCGCACGATATCCGAGCGCTCGATGAGCAACTTGAGGTGCTCGTCCAGCAGTTCGTTGAACTTCTGCTGATAGCTGATCTGGCGCAGCTGCATTTCGACCATCTCGATGGGCTGGACCGGGCCGGGGCGTCGGCCGGCCAGCTGGAAGACGAGCCAGCCGGTCGGGATCTGGACGGGATCGCCGGTATCGCCGATCTCCATGGTCGTGAGCTGCTGCTGGATTGGCACGGAGAACATCTCGCCTGAGGCCCAGGCGCCGCGACTGAAGCTGACGTGCGGATCATCGGCGTACTGCTCGGCGAGAAAGCCGAAGTTGGCGCCTTCTCGCAGTCGGAACACGAGTGCCGGAGCAGTCTCCTCGTCGCGGAGTACGATGGTATCCAGCTTGACCTGATCGGATCCTCGGAACTGGTCCGGATTGGCGTCGTAGAGCTCTTGGAACTCGGCGCGGCTGAAGACTATCTGAGAGGCGATGAACTCGGTGAGGTAGGTTTCGATGAGGGCCTGATCACGCCGTTCTTCGTGCTTGGCCACCACTTGCGGATCGTCGAGGTAGCCTGCGCCTGCGGCGGCCCGGAGCCAGGCTAACTCGTCGCGCTGGTCGTTCACGCCACGCTTGCTGACGACGGCGAAGGAGGCCAGGCCGTCACTCTTCCGGGCGTAGGAAATCGCATCACGCACCTGGGTCTCGTCGCGATATAACTCCCCACTGGTCATGATCTTGCGCTCCGAACCGGCAAGGAATTCGTCGTCGAAGGCGATCGTCGAATCGGCATCGATCTCCGCGACGATGGCCTTATCGATCGTCACGGGGAACTCCTGAATCAGGTCGTCAAGGAAGTGTCGCCACGCTTCTTCCTGCTTTCCGATGGTCAGATCCGACCGGATCCCGGGCGCGTAACGGTCGAAGGCCGCTTCGTCGAGGCCGCGTCTCTCCTCGACGCGAACGAAGGAATAGGCCTCGCGATACCGGAATGGCTCGGAAATCTCGCCGACCTCGAGGTCGCGGGACGCGTCGCGGATCTCGTTCTCCACGTCGGCCCAGTACTTGAGATTGTGGATGCCGCCACGAAATCCCATGGTGTCGAGGGAGAATTCGCGGGCCAGAGTATCCATGGGCGCGCCATTCAGGACCGCGGTTCGGAGAGAGTCCGCCTGCTCTTCGGTTCGCACCGAGATCTGCCGTACCTGGATCTGCCAGTAGTAGGTCTCGAAGTAGGCCTCGATCTCGGAATCAGCCACCTCGATGACGGGCCGGAAGTGCTCTCGCGCGAAAGCCACACGAGCGTCGTTCTCGCGCCTCTTTACGAGAGGCACCCGGATCGCCGGCTCCTCGCCGAGTCCAAGGGCTTCCGCCTCCTGGATGATCAGTCGGTCGTTGATCGACTTCTGGAACAACCGGTACAGCTTGCCGGCGTTCATCTCATCCATGCTGCCGCCCTCGTGAGCCTTCAACATGATCGCGTCGAACTCGGCTGTGGTGATCACTTCACCGTTGACCACGACTAGCGTATCGGCGGCCGTCGTCAGGGCCTCTGCAGTGGTAAGCGTCGGCAGTAGTGCGAACGCGAGGCTGACCACCGTCATGTATTTGATTCTACTCACCTAGGGGGTCTCCTTCTGGCGGGCTTTCATCGAGCTCGATGTCGAGCAAGCGGATGAGTTCTTGGGTGGCATCGTCCCCGAGCTGGCCCAGGGAATGGGTACGGCCTAGTCCGAGGAGCCATTCGCCTTCGGTGCCCTCCCGGCGGATGTCCCAGGCGGCGCGGGGGCGCCCGATATCGGCGTCCAGAAGGCGAGCTCCGAAGGCGAGCGACGGCACACTGAGGGTGAGATCACCTCGTGCCGATTGCATGAAATCGACGACGCCGGTCACGGCGATGTCGATCGAGAAAGTCTCGTGGAGGAACCTGAGCGTCTCCACATCGATCGCTCCCCTGGCCATGGTGCGACGTAACAGGAACACTTCGTTCACGAAGCCGGGTTCCAATGTAAAATAGCCTTCAGCTAGGAGATTAGAAAGGAGGATATTTGCCATGATTGCATTGGCTTGCGGTATTTCGGACATGTTTTCAAATGGAATGATCGCCACGCGCTTGGCATCGGCTTGAGCCAGCTTCGTCGGGGCCAGCAGTGGCCAACCCAGATTTTCGAAGGCCTCGTCGAGAACCCGGTCGGCGACCACGGACATTTCGGTGACGCGGCCGAAATCAAAAAACCCCGTGTAGTCCTCGGCCGCCGCCGAAACACTGGTGGCCTTGACCAGTCTCAGGGATCTCGCGTTCAGGATTCTCAAGCTGATAGCGACATCCATACTCTGCTCGTCATAGACGTCGATACTGCCGAGGAGGATGTAATTGACACCTGTTTTCCGCCTGATGAGGGCTGCACCGCCGGCCCCGATCTGGCCGATACCTCGAATGCGGTGCTCCCGCAACAGAGGGCGTAGTTCCTGGGCAGTCATGAACTCCACACCGGCCTCGTACAATCGCTCGTGAATCCCCGGAACGAGAACCTCGACCGCCTCCATGCGGCCGCTGTGATTGGCGAGGGGCAAGATGGCGAGGCGAGGTCCGGTATCACCGCCATGGTAGTAGACCTGCGGTTCCGGCACGTTCTGGCACGCCGCGCTCGCGGCCAGGCACGCGACCAGGGCGACTATCAGCGTCATCAGGCGTGAAACCCTGCCGTCCACGGATCAACTCCTCAGTGCACCAGGGTTCCAAGGCAATGATGCACGCACTCGCGTGTGACCTCGGCCATGGAACGGTTCGCAGTGCCGAACATGGTGGACCAGAAGCTCTTGTTGTTCTCCGTGTGCGTGGCCGACCAGATCGTCGTTCCCGTGTCGGTTTCCACCAGGCGAGCTGTCACCGTGACGAAATTGACGGTGCTTCCGCCGCTCCGCACGACGGCCGACTCGGTGATTGAACCGAGGAACAGACCCTGCACCTGTAGCTTCTCGCCCAGTTGGACGGCCTGGTCTTGCGTCAACTCGGCCGTCCTGAAGAGCGACATGGATTGTAGCGCCTGCGTCACCTCACCCGGCTCGACGACGTCGAAGGCCTCGGTGGCTAGCAATTCGGTGACGAAAAACCTCGTCACTCGCGCGCCGGCGCCTTGTTCATTGGTGAGATTCTCCATGGGCACCACCGCGATCCGCTCGATGTAGCCGAAGTTGTAGTCCGGATACACGAAGGTCGTGGGTCTTGTGCCGCCGCACCCCGAGATCGCGAGTGCCGCCAGCCCTACGAGAACGAGTGTGAGTGTTTTCATGACAACCACCGATTCTGAGGTCTGTCGAGTCATTAGAATCCTAACCTGAAACCCAGTTGCAAGGTTTCCGTGAAATTTCCACCGGCCTGGGTGAGATCGTGCTGATTCCAGCGGAAATAGATCATGCTGTTGGAGCCAAGTTCATAGGTGGCATTGCCGGTGAATCGCTCCGAGCGCCGGCCCTGATCCTCGCGATTGAAGAAGACCTGGCCGGTAACCGAGAGCCGCGGCAACATGTTCCAGCTCAGCAGGTAGTCCTGGCGAAGCGTGCTGACGACGTCGACGATCCGGGTGATGCGGCCACGAGCGAAGATCGTACGCGACAGTCGCCAGTTGAAGGAGAGGTCGGCAGTCCGGCGGATCCGGCGCTCCACGTTCGGTTCGCCGGAGTAGTCCTGATAGGTGTACCCGAAGCCGAGATCAAGCCAGGGCGCGACGGTGCCGTCGAGTGATCCGCGCAGAGTCCCGACATCGTTGGTCAACCTGGTCAAGTAGTTCTCAAGCCTGCTCAGGCTGCCGCCCACCGAAAGATTGAGCCGCGGAACCAGCCGCCCGCTGATGTCGATGAACGCGTTGCGATTGTCGGCGTCCTTGAGGCCCTCGAAAAAGCTCCGGCGAGCGCTGGCGCCCATGGACGACGAGATCGTCTCGCGCGGTTCATACAGCAGTGTGTAGGTGGCGATATCGGAGCGCTGGTCGTCCCCGACCTCCAGGTCGGTGAAGGACTGCGACCACTGCAACTGGTGCGTGAACGCCCCCGACATGTCCCACACCCCTCGCGCGGTGTAATCGATATTCGATCGGTCGCCCGTCGGGCCGCCACCGGAATCGTATCCCAGCGAGCCATCGACCGACGCCTTCAGGCGCTCCGTGAGCCTGTATCCCACCCGACCGTCGGCGTAGTGGGCTCGACCGATCCTGGCCTGCTCGTTGACGTTTTCGATCAACTGCAGGACTTCGACCTCGGTCACCAATACGTCGAGGATCTCGTTGATGCCGTCCTTGACCACCTTGACGAAGCGGGTGGTGACCTGCGGAAACGCGAACTCGTAGCGGCTGAGCGCGGCATTGAACTCCACCGGGGCCGACAGGGTCCAGGGGGTCCAGTTGAGGTTGTCGGTGGATACGAAAAAACGCCACGTGGGTTGGATGCCAGAGAGACGATCGGTGTAGAGGTACAGCGCCGTCACGGGGCGCTCGAAGCTGAGGTCGGCGCCGATATTCCGGCCGATGGTGGCGCCACCGATGTCGATGGGCGGAATCGTGGGTGCTGTGAGGTTTCCGTCGCTCAGACCCGGAACGGGATCCAACGTGCCCAGGTCGGGGCTATTGTCCAGGGCGTATAGTCCCACGCGAATAGGGATCCGTTCGAGAATCGAGTCGCCGGCAAGCAGGCGGTCGTACTGCTCCCCGTAGCTGAAGTTGTAGTTGAAGTTCAGGTCGAGATTACCGTCGGCCAGGCGGTTCTGGGCATGACGCCAGCGGAAGCGATGGTCGCGCCGGGTGCTCTCCACGTTCGAGACGACGTTCTCGTTGATCCGATTGTTGAATGTATAATAGAGATCATTGGTCGTCCGCAGGTACTCCGCCGTGAACTGCAGGCGCTCGTCATGCACTTCACGCTCGAAGCCCGAGATGTTGTCGAAGACGTGTTGCCAGTCGTACCGCAAGCCCAGCAACGGGTAGCGTTCATCGTTCGTCTTGAAGGCCGCCAGGAAACTGTCTGTTGTGATGTTGCCGGTCAGCGCCGAGGCCTTGGCGCGTCGACGATACGCGCTGGTGGTGAAGTTGAAGACCGGGTGGCGCCAGATGAGCTCCAGCTGCGGTTGGAACTCTTCCTGGAACACGCTCAGGGCCAGATCCACGTCTTGGTCGAATTTGTAGTAGCGGGCCGAAGCCCGAAATCGCACATACGGCGTCAGTACGTGGTTGAACTGCAGGTCGTACTCCTGCCTGAACGATTCGCGGCGCAGTCCATCGATATCGGTGCGATTTCCCGACAGGTCGATATACCCGCCTAGGTTGGCGCTCGCCGGCGCTGCTGCGACGATTACGACCAGAATAACGAAGAGTCCCCATCGATCTCGGCTCGCACGCTGCGCCTGATGCAGACCGCTGATCATGGCGCGATGGCGGCGTAGGGTTTGCGCCCGGTCTCGACGACGGTCTCGACGCGCGCGCCGGTGAGATTGCAGATGGCGAGACGATTTGCCCCGGGCAGCGTGGCCAGGACCAGTCGGCGGTCAGCCGACAGCGCGATTCTACCCGGCTCGTCGGGTAGTTCGATGGACCTGATCTCCATGCCGGCGGCGGGCTGCAGAATCGCCAGCTGCCTGCATTGACCCACTGCGGCGTAGAGCCTCCGCGACACGGTCGAGAACACGACTCCCTCGGCATGGGCGCATAGGTTCAGCTGGGTTGTGATCTCACCCGATTCGACATCCACCGTCAGAATACGGCGGCGCATGCCGCTCGCAACGATGAGCCGTCGCGTGGTCGCGTCGAAGGCGAGTTCGGTCGGGGTCGAATCCACGGCCAGTGACGTCACGGTCGCCGCGCGGCTCGGGTCATACACGATGACTTCTCCAGCCAGTTCGCAGGCGATGTACAGGTATCCGGTGCGTTCATCCCGGGTCAGCGACCGAGGACCGGGTGACACCGGAATTCTTCCCACGATCTGCAGGCCGGGTGTCGAGAGTACCACGATCGCGTCCGATCCACGGCCGAGGGCGTAGAGCCGGCTCTCCTCGGATACCAGGAGCAGACGACTTGGCTCGTCTCCGAATCGTAGCGATACCGTTCGCAGCAAGCGGCGCGAGGCGGCCTCCACCACGGCGACAGCGTCGTCACCGGCCAGGGCCACGAAAAGAAGGCGGTCCTGTGGTGAGTAGATGATATCCCGGGGGCGGTCGCCGACCAGGATGCAGTCGACCACGCGGCCACTCTGCTGCTCGATCACGGCGACGGTATCGGAATCCTCATTGGTCACGAAGACCAACGAACCTAGAGGGGGGACAGAGGGGACGTGGGCGGAAATGTCGGGAACATGCGGTCCTTCTTCTTCCGGAATTCGGGGTCGCCAGCGCAAGATCAGGAACGCGCACTCTCCGGCCGGAATCTCGAGGTCCAGTTCCACTTCGACGCCGTCCTCTGGCGGGTCCGGGCGAACGGCTGCCTGGCCGACGTGGGTGGTGATGCCGGATAGACGTAGGCGCAGGCGGTCGTAATGCCCAGCAGCCACCGGCTGATCGACGAAGAGGTACTGCGCCCCGGAGAGACCGGCGGTATCAAGCTCCCGTCGCAGGGGCTGAAGGGGCACGTCGCCGGATTCGGCCTCGAGTATCAGGGCGTCGATCTCGAGCGTCGCCGGCATGGCCGACTCGGTAGCCGTCTCGAAGTAGATCACCAGACGAGATTTCAGGGGGTTCGCAAGACAGGTATTCGAGGTGACCAGGGCGAACGAGAGCAACAGAATTGCCTGTACGGATCTCATGCGCCGTCTTTCTTCTCGGACTGAGCGCCCGGGCCTGCGACCCGGGCGCTCAGGTGTCACGCCGATTCGATTCTACAACACAGTAGCTCTAGTGGCTACGTCCTAGAACGGGTTGTGATCGCCCGCATCCTTGTTGTGACACTTGTTGCAAAGCGAACGCTGGTTGAGGTTGGCATAGGGATCCGGGATCGGCCACGAACCCGACTCCACGCCGTCCTCGTGCAGGAACGTCACGCTGAAGTCCCAGCGACCGGCGTCCGGGCCCGAGGTGGCGTGCGAGCGGTGGCAGGTCATGCACATGACCTGGCTGCCGGCCGTCGGGTTGGCGGTCGAGGAGGTGGTCATGGCGAGATCCTGGAAGGGGACCTCGGCCAGGTAGGTGCCGCCACCGGTCTGGTCCACGGTACCGTTGTACAGGCTGTAGGTGGTCGCGATCGTGCCGCCGAGCGTGCTGCCCGAGGGGTGGATCAGGAGCGTGTTGTTGTTGTGGAAGTCGCCGTGGCAATTTCCGCACCAGGCGCTCATGCCGCTGATGTAGGCAGTGTGGTTGTCGTTCTCTTCCACGCCGCCGCCGAACAGGGCCAGGCCGTCAGCGACAGGAGCCGCGGCCGTGAACGTGGCCAGGCCGTCCATCACCGGGCCGACGCCGTTGAGGAAGCGGAAGTTCTCGTTACCGTGAGGATCGTGGCAGCTGGAGCAACCCAGGAGGCCGGAGGGGAAGGTTCCACCAGGAGCCTGCGAGATGAGGTTGTCCGGGCCGATGCCGTAACCGGGGGCGTTGATGTTGTGGCCCGCACGCGAACCGGCGATGGGATTGGCCCCACCGGCGTGACCATCGTTGATGTTGTCTTCGAGGATGAACACGAAGTCACCAGCGCCGCGCTCCTGGGTGGGCGCCATGAGGTCATCGGAGAACACATGGTAGCCACCGCCGCCGCCATAGTGGCAGCCGAGGCAGGTATCGCTGGGAGTCGAGTCGTTCAGCAGCCAAGCGTTGCCACCCGGGCTGTCAGGATCGACGAGGGCGCCGTCCTGGCTGTTATGCATGGTATGGCAACCGTTGCAATGGGCGACACCTTCGTCGTGGAAGGCCAGCGCGGGGGCGGCAGTGATGGCCACCAGGCTGAGCACGAACAGAAGCTTCTTCATTTCTGGGTACCTCCGGGAAAGATCAATCGAGCGAACACGTTGTGCATTGGTCGAGTTGCGGCTCGGCGCCGCGGACGCGGTGCGGATCGTCGGTCTCCTTTCGACTCCAGGGAATTCTGCGTGGGACATCCCATCAGCTCCCTTGCGTGGATTGAACGGTGGCGCTGGGCCGCCGGTTGGACTCTATGAAATTGGGAATGCGGCAGATCTGAACCTTGTTCTGGAAGATCTGGCCGACATAGACCTGACTCTCGGGGCCTACCCCGAGCAGAGTCGGGTGGTAGAACCAGCCTGGGCTGATGCCCTTGCCACCAAACTCGCCGAGGAAGCGCCCGTCGGATCCGAAGCACACGACGTTGAAGCGGTGCTTGTCGAGCACCGCCACGAGATCGTCGGATATGGCGACGGCCACGGGGAAGGCCAGCTGGCCGGGATTGGTCCCCTTGTATCCGTACGACCCGAGGCGCTCGCCTTCGGTCGAGTAGGCGAAGACGGTGCCGGAATTCGAGAAGGGGACGTAGATCCGGTCGCCCGACACCGCGAGTGAGCCAAGCACCGTTTCGTTTCGATCCTGAGTGCTCATCTGAGGCTCGAGCAGGAATGACCCGACGAGGTCCCCGGCGTTCGTGCAGATCGTGATCCGCAGATCGTCGCGGTCGAGCAGTACCAGGTGGTCATCCCCGTTGATGTCGATGCTGTGTACCTGAGGCCGGATGCCGCTGGTCAGGTACGGCATCGGTACCTCGTTCAGGAACTGGCCATCGAAGTCGAACTGGAAAATGCGTCGGCCCGCGACGGTGGAGCCGACGATATAGATGAAGCCCCTAGAGTCGACCGCCAGGTCCATGGGCATGGCGGTCTCTTCGCCGAGGAAGAACTCGAAACGGAAATTGCCGTTGGTGTCGAAGATGGCCACGCGGTTGTTGCCGGGGTCGGCGATGATCATCTCGCCATGCGCGGTGTCGACGTGGATCGCGGACGGCCGCTCGAAGTGATCGGTAACTCCTGGCGGCGACACGAAGCTCACGAACTCTGCCGGCACAGACATGGGACTCTCGGCCAGCGCGACACCGCAAAGCACCATGGCTCCAACGAGCGCGCCGCTGACGGTGCATTCGAGGTGCGTGGTGTGGCTGCAATGTCGGGGCCTGGTCGTCATGATCGTGGCAACTCCTCGCCGCTTCGGTGGGGGGGGTCGTCAACTGCGTAACAGGGACTATCCTAGCAATTCGGAACCGTGGCGATCAAGTGTGTGGAATTTTGCATGATGAGGAGAACGGATATCGTTATCCATTTGAACATGAGTACGGTTTTCATGTATGCGTAAATCCCGGTATATTCTCGGCTTTGAGGTTTTTGTTTCTACTAAAAAACGTTGCGGGGGCTTAATTTAGGCGGTTCTTAGTCTGTATCTCTATCAGGAACAGCTGGCCGGTGGGATCTGGCCGTGCCTTCCGGGAGGGTTGCAAACTGCAACACATGGGTCGTGAAATGTTTGACGGGATCGTGTGTAAACGTCGGCAAGTGTCCGGTGGCCGCGACAGAATACCGTGCGCTTTTCGACGCTGATTGCTGGTGCCGATCCCCGCATCGTTGTCCCAAGGCGCCGATCGGTCTAGCCCGCTGAGGAATCCGTCAGGACATCGGCTTGGACCATGGCGCGTCCATGGTCGGACAACGGAGGAGCGATTTCATGCACGAGAAGGGTATCGATCTGTTGAACAAAGCCATCGGCGACGAACTCTCCGCCGTCCACGAGTACATGTTCTGGCACTTCCACTGCGACGATCAGGGCTTCGATCTGTTCGCCAACCTCTACAAGCGCACAGCCATCGAGGAGATGCTGCACGTGGAGAAGCTGGCCGAACGCATCCTGTTCCTGAAGGGCGACGTGGATATTGATCCGAACACTCCGTGTATATGGAGAGAGGCCGGACCCAGAAGAGTCCGGCCTCATCGCGAATCAAGAGGTAGCGGCTCAGCTCGCCCCGGTCCTCTCATTGCCATCCACCCGCCCATTCTCATACATCCCCACCAGCTTCGTCACGACACCCTTCTCGTCGCGCTCGAACCGGATCCGGAACCACTCCAGCTCCTCGAACCGGAACGTGTCCTCCCCCATGGGGATCATCGTCATGGGATCCCGTTCCACGCGCTGGTAGACCAGGTCGTCCCCATCGCGGCGGATCATACGCGGACCGAAGTCCCCCACGAACTGGTCGAAATCGGCGGCCGCCAGCGTCGTCGTGACCAGTTTCGCCTGCAACCCGTCCCGGGCCCAAGCCAGCTGGAACTTGCGATCCTCGTCCTCGCAATCCTTTTCCAGGACATCCAGCGCGTGGACGTACGCCGTATTCAAAGCTTCGTCCCGCCCACAGGCCAGGTGCGGCTCGATCCCCGTGCCTTCCCAGTTGGTCCCCGTGATCGGGTTGACCGCGCGCCCGAACGGCAGCGACATGGTCACACGGTACTCGCCGAAGTCGAAGTGGTGGCCATTGACCGGGTGGGCGCCGCCGCCGGTGGTCTCGCCCACGATGGTGGCTCGCTCGAGATTCTTGAGGTTGTAGGTGAATTCCTCGGCGGCCGAGAAGGTGCGTCCGCTGGTGAGCACGTAGACCAGGGTGTCGGGCATGCGCTGACCGGGCACGTGGGGCAAGGTCCAGAACTGGCGCATGTCGTCGGTGGCGCGCACGTAAAAACTGTTGAGGTGGGTGCGATGGTCGACCAGGTAGCTGGTGAGGTACTGGATCATGCTGGGCGAGCCGCCGCCGTTGTCGCGCAGGTCGATGATGATGGCGTCGCAGCCCTTCATGAACTGCATGGCCGCGGTGGCAGTGGGGCCGGCATCGGGCGAGCCGCTGAATCCGTCGAGCTTCAGGTAGCCCACGTTGCCGCTCATGCGCTCCACTTTGACGAAGCCGTAGTTGTCGCGCTGGCTGCGCTCGCGCCAGCGGCGCTCGGCCTCGGCGGGGTCCTCCTGTTCCACCACCGGCGGGGGCGGCTCGACCCCGACTCGGAGGTGCAGATCGTGGCTGATGGCGCGGAACGCCTCGGTGATCTGATCGGCGAACTCCGTGGGACTGGTGACGTCGTCGTACTCGCCGTCGGCCAGACGCTTCCGTAGATCGGCGACCATCTCCGTGGCCACGTCGGGAAAGACGTAGACCGTGTCGAGGGCCGCGGTGAGCGAGTCGACGATGGCGGCCCGGCGCGCCTGGTCGAGATCGGGGAAGTCGGGCATGCGCGGCTGGGCCAGCGCCGGCAAGGCGACGAGCAGGACCAGGGCGGCGATAACGAATCGGTTCATGAGGACATCTCCTGGCTGGGGTCGAGATCGAGAACCATGGCGAAGGTCTCGCGTGTGTAGGCGTCATCGGAGAAGGGGTGCCGACGGGTGCGGCGGAAGCCCAGGGAACGATAGAGTCGGCCGGCGGCGCGGAGGCTGGCGCTGGTGCGCAGCCAGAGGCGCGTTGCACCGGCGTCGCGCACGCGTGCGATGGCGGCATCGGCCAGGCGGCGGCCGAGTCCCTGGCCGCGGTGGTCGGGGTCCACGGCCATCTTGGCCAGTTCCCAGGTGTCCGGGGCGTGGCGGAAGATGGCACAGGTGCCGGCCACGGCGTCGTGGTGCAGGGCGAAGAGCACGGCGCCGCCGCGGCGGATGATGCGGCCGTTGGGGTCGTCGAGCACGCGGCGATCGTCGCCCTCCACGGCGAAGTGCTCGTCGAGCCAGAGTTCGTTGAGGCGGCGGAAGTGCTTCTTGTAGGACGGTCGGTAGTCCTCGATGCGGATCGGGTCCGGCCCGGTGAGGTCCAGGCGGCGCCGGACGCGGGTGGCCATGGACTTGTCGGCGAGGGCGGATTCGAGGCGCTCGAGATCGGTCAGGAGCGAGACGCCCGTTTCGGTCAGCAGGTCGCGATTGGCCAGGCGGATCTCCTCCCAGATTCGATCGAGGTTCCGGCACAGTTCGGTGCCCTCGCGAGTCAACGCCAGTCGCTTGCGGCGAGCGTCGTCGGGGTCGGGAACGTCGTGCACCAGGCCGCGGGCGGCCAGCAGGCGCGCGGTCTTGGACACCGCCTGGTGGGACAGCCCGAGGCGGCCCGCCAGCACCGTCACCGGCCACGGCTGCCCATCGCGCAAGGCCACCAGCACCGGGAACCAGCGCGCCTCGAAATCCAGGCCCAGTTCACGATATATATGGGTGACGTCTTTCTGGAGCGTGTCGGCCAGGCGTCGCAGGCGCGTGGCGAGGGCCAGTTCGCCCAGTTCGGTGATCAGATCCAAGGCGTACCTCCGTGGTCGCTCGATTACGAAAAAAAGCGCAACCGGTTGCATGAAAAATGTATCACATGGCCCCGTCGCCAACCCTGTCTATATTGCGGAAACCTCGTCAGTGGACCGCGACCGGGAGCAGCAACGTGACCGAGAAGAACGACAGGCTGGACGTGATCATCGTGGGCGCCGGACCCATAGGCCTGGAATGCGCCGTGAGGATGCGCCAGGCGGACCTCGAGGTGCTGGTGGTGGAGAAGGGCGCCGTGGGCCAGACCATGACCTGGTTCCCCCGCCAGATGCACTTCTTCTCCAGCAACGACCGCATCGGCATCGCCGACGTGCCCATCCAGACCCTCGACCAGCAGAAGGCCACCCGAGAGGAGTACCTGGCGTACCTGCGGCAGGTGGTGAAGATCCACGACATACCCGTGCGCACCTTCGAGCCGGTGACCCGGCTCGAGAGCGAGGGCGACGGTTTCGTGGTCCGCACCGCGCCGCCCGGAGGCGAGCGTCTGTACCGGACGCACCGGGTCGTGCTGGCCGTGGGCGACATGGACGTGCCCCGGAAGCTGGACATTCCCGGCGAAGAGCTTCCGCACGTGTCCCACTACTTCGAGGAGCCGCACCGCTACTTCGGTCGCAAACTGCTGGTGGTCGGCGGCAAGAATTCGGCGGTGGAGGCGGCGCTGCGCTGCTACCACGCCGGCGCCAAGGTCGCCATCAGCTACCGCCGCGACGATTTCAAGGAGAGCTCCGTGAAGTACTGGCTTCTGCCGGAACTGAAGGGGCGGCTACGGCGCGGCCAGGTGACCGGACATCTGGGCACCGTGCCCGTGGCCATCGGACCCGATTCGGTCACCCTCGAACGGGTCGACGGCGGCGAACGTTTCGAGGTGGAAGCGGACGATGTGCTGCTGCTCACCGGCTACGTGGGCGATACCACGTTGCTGGACGCCGCGGGGGTCGAACTGGAGGGGCCCGAGAGCATTCCGACCTTCGATCCCGACACCATGGAGACCAACGTGCCCGGCCTCTACGTGGCCGGAACGGTCACCGCAGGCACCCAGTCGAGCTTCATGGTCTTCATCGAGAATTGCCACGTGCACGCGGAGCGGATCACGGCCCACGCCATGGGGCGGCCGGCTCCCGAGGTCAGCGATCCGTTCGAGCGGCCGGAAGCCTGAACGAGCCTACCGACCCGGCACCGGTGGACGGCGCCAAACCAACCAGCCCTGCTTCAACCAGCGCGGACGCAGTTCCACGTCGAATCCCTGACCGGAGAGATGGGCGGCTGCAGCGGCGAACCACTGGCGTGCGCCCCAGACCGTGGTGGCGCGCGTCTCGTGGGCGGCGCGCTTCCAGCCCTCGATGAAGTCGTACACCGGTTCGCCGGGGGTCACGCGGTGGATGAATGCCTTGGGCAGTCGGGTCTGGAACAGCTCGGGGTCGAATCCGCGGCCCAGGTTGGCTCCGAGCACGAGGGCCTCGAGCTGCCACGGTTCGGCCCGGTCGACGGGGCGGCGGACCAGGCAGGCTGTCCATACCCGGCCCAGGGGGCAACTGGTGCCTTCGACGAGGAGGCCGCCGGGGACGAGTTGCTCGCAGAGCCGGTCCCAGGTGGGTGAGACGGCGTCCTCGTCGTACTGGCGCAGAACGTTGAAGGCGCGGATCACCCGCACCTGCTCGCCGGCCATGAGCGGCAGATTGAAGCCGCCGAGGCGGAAATCGGTGACCTGGTCGGCGTGGGGACGGGCGCGCTCCACCCGTTCGGGGTCGATCTCCACACCGAGCACCGGTAGTCCCGGCGCGTGATCGCGCAGGCGGCCGGCCCACTCCAGGGTGGTATGCGGCTCGGCGCCGTAGCCGAGGTCCACGCAGAGGGCGCCGTCGAACGGGCCGGCGGCGCGGCGCAACAATCCGGGATCGTACTGCAGGAGGAAATGGTCGCTGCCGCGCAAGCGGTTGCGCGCGGTCTTGCCGCGGGTGATGACCCCCTCGGGGCGGGGGCAGACCGGAGTGGGTCGGCTGGCGGCCATGGTGCAGCTTCTCGGATGCGGAGTTCAGGCTCGGGCGAAGCGAGCCGGCAATATCGGTCCTCGTTGGCGTCGGCACAAGGGGTGTGGGTGTTGAGGACTACCTGGCGAGGGTCAGTTTCAGGGATCTCGAGACGTCGTCGACCAGCAAGCGGCAGACGTAGGTGCCGGTGCTGACGGCTCGGCCCGTGTCGTCGCGACCATTCCAGGCCACGCGATGGATGCCGGCATCGAGCCGCTCGCGCCGCAGGGTGGCGACGCGGCGACCGCGAAGGTCGAAGACGGCCAGCTCGGCGTGCCGGGCGACACCCAGGCTCACGACGATCTCGGTGTGCGGATTGAACGGGTTGGGCGCCGCGCCGACGAGGGCGACTCCGTCGGCTACCGGTACGTCGATGCGAGTCTCGGCCACGAGGCGCCAGGAGTCGTCTTCGCGGATGAAGAGGTCGTAGGTGACCCTTCCGCCCGTGGCCAGTCGTGGATTTGCATCGGCGGCCGTGAATCCCGCAGCGTCGCCGACGATGGGCACGGTCCAGGCTTCACCGGCGAGGCGGGCTTCGAGGCGGAACTGCCAGGCCAGGTGCCCGGGCGCCGACCAGGTCACCAGGACGCGGCCCAGGTTCGGCAAGGCGCGCAGCGGGTCGGTGAAGACCGAGGTCGTGGTGGCGCAGCCGCAGGCCTCGCAGCCGGCTTCGAGCGCGCCGACGGTCACCAGGCGACCCGCCGGGTTGTGGACCGGGAGACACCACGAATCGGCGCAAACGGAGTAGATGCCTCCGGCGAGATCGCAGAAGCATGGGTCCTCGCTGAAGTTTCCGTTCTGGCCGAACTGGTCGGCGATGGGGGCGGTCCAGTCGCCGCCGGCGTTGCCGTGGAGATCGCAGTCAGCAAGTACGGCCTGGCCGCCGGCCACCAGGCCCACGGCCGCAGCGCCCAGGTCGTCGGCAACGATGGTGCGGTCGAGCGTCAGGTCCGCGTCCCAGGCGACCACGCTGGCAACCTGCCCGTCATTGGCGACCACCGTGCAGCGGCACAGTTCCGGGTTGCTGCCCTCGCGCGCGACCACGGCGCCGCCGATGACGGCCCGATTGCCGGCGAACACGCAGCGGTCGAAGAGTGGCGCGGCGCCGGCCACGCAGTCGACGGCGCCACCGTAGCTGCCGCCGTCGTTGTCGAGAAAACGGCAATCGCGGAACGCAGGACTTGCACCGTCGCAAACCACGGCGCCGCCGGATTCGGCACTGCGGCCGCCGCGAATGGTGATGCCGACGATCTCGGTGGTCGAGTCCTCGCCGGCGTGGAAGAAGAACCCGCGGCGCTCCTGGCCGGGTTCGGCCGCGCAATCGATCTCGGTGGCGTCGGGGCCGGACAGGGACCTCAAGGTGTACGCCTTGCTCGCGCCGTCGAGGTCGCGGTTGCGGGGACCGGCGAAGGTGCCGGACGCTAGCAGGATCTCGCCGCCGCTCGGCACGAGATCGATGGCCGACTGAATGTCTTCAAGCAGGCCGTGCCCGTCGGGATGGACCGTCCAGTCGTCCAGCTGGCAGCCCTGGCCGAAGACGCCGATGAGATTGCCGAAGGAATTATTGGCCGGCAGGCACGGTGAGACGTCTGCCACGAGGTAGTTGCCGTTCTCGCGATCGCAGAACACGGGTGGCAGGTCGACGTTGCCGTCCTGTCCGAGCTGGTCGGCGACGGACCAGTGCCAGCCTTGACCGGCGGTGTAGACGACGGTCTCGCTCATGGTCACCGCGCCGCTGATGGCGTCGCGTGCGTCGCCGTACGCGAAGACGCAGCGCCGGATCGTGATGTCGTCGTCGGGGCCGCCGCCGGCCAGGATGTCAGCCGTCGCGTCGCCGGTGTTGCCCACGAAGGTGCAGTTCTCGAACCAAACGCTGGTGAACCAGACGTAGACCGCACCGTACTCCGAGGTGCGGTTGTCGGCGAAGAGGCAGCCTTCGAATCGGTTCTGAGAGCCCCCCGGATTCACGATACACCAGTCGGCGACGTTTTCCCGGAATTCGCAGTCGTAGAAGCTCGCGCCGTAGGTGAAGACCTCGACGACGCTGGCGTTGTCGCCCTGCGAGGTGTTGGCCAGGAAACTGCAGCGCGAGACGATATTGACGAAGCCGTTGAGCCACAACGCTGCGGTGGCCGTACCCGCGCGTACCGCGAATGATCCGGTTGACCGGTTTGATCTTGAGAGCTGGACGATCGAAGCGTGGGTGATGCCCACGAACGCGGCTCAGACCGGCACGCTCGCACAGCGCGTCACGTTCACCGGCCAGACCAACTTCAGCCTGCGGTTGAGCGGCAACCAGCCTATAGTTGAGTTCACGACCGAAGGCGGCAACCTCTACAGTGCAGGTGCGAACAGGGCAATCAATGTTGATGAATGGACGCACCTGGCGGGTGTATGGGATGCAGACGCGAATACGCTCGCGATCTATGTCAATGGCATTGAGCAGCAGG
>PIVY01000355.1 GCA_003353795.1 bacterium | reverse complement strand
CGGCGATCAGCGATTCCGCCGCCGGCCGTTCGGCGGTGACCAGACGCTGCCAGCCGGCCTTGGCCGCGGCCGCTGCGGTCACCGGCCCTACGCAGGCTGCGACCGTCCGCTCGTGCAGCCCATGGCCGGGCAGACCGGCCTCGAAACCCTCCACGGCCGATCCCGAGTAGAAGGTGACAGCATCGACGATGCCGGTCCGCACCGCGTTTGCGGCCGCCTCGGGCGGCGCCACGGTTCTGGTGCGGTAGGCTGTGAGCACATCGACGGCAGCTCCGAGACGCTCGAGCTCGACCTCGACGTCGGGCGGCGCCAGATCACCGCGCACCCGTAGCACCAACGTGCCCGCGGGCAGGCCCCGGGCCGTGAACGCGGCGGCCAGTCCGGCGCCGGTGGCGGGTTCGGCGACGAGGTCGGGCTGGCGGCCGCGGGTGGCCACGGCCGCCGCCGTGCCCGCGCCCACCACGGCCACCAGGACGTCGGCCGGCAAGGTCGGCACGGCGCTGCTCTTGCCCAGCAGATCGCGGAGGATGCTCACGGCGTTGCGACTGGTGAAGACGAGCCAGCCGTAGCGGTCGAGCGCGGGCAGGTCGGCGGCAGTCACGGCGGCCTCGATGCGCAGCACGGGACACGGGATCACCGTGGCGCCATACGCAGCCAGGGCCTCGGCGAGAGCCTCGGCCTGTGCCTCGGCCCGGGTCACGAGGATCCGGCGGCCGGCGAGGGCCGCGCTCGTGCCGATCGGGTCGGTCACTTCGCGCGCTCGTAGACGATCTCGAACACCTTGAAGTCATCGCCGGCGTGCAGGTCGTACATGGTGAAGACGTGCTTGTCGTTGCTCTCGATCACGTAGGTGTACTTGATGGCGCGGTCCTGGACGTCGAGCATGGGCTCGTCGGTCAGGCCGTGGAAGGTGAACACGCCGGTCTCGGCATGGCGCATGCCGGTGGCATAGGTGAGCGCCGTGCTCATGTCGTCCTGCCACGTGTTGATGTACATGTTCTTGTAGTTGTCGTAGCCGGTCATGCCGCGACCATTGAACGGCTGGCCCATCATCGTTCCGGAGTAGTCTTCCTGCAGCCAGCGACCACCGAGAGCCATGGTCTTGACCGACTCGCCTTCGCTGATCATGGGCGGGCCGTCGGGGCCGGCCATCCACATGGACGTGGTGGTCTTCCAGTTGCCGACCATGGGCTGGAGGAGCTCGTGAGCCGCCGTCGGCGTGGCCAGCTCCTGCCACTTCTGCATCATCTCCTGCTGCTCGTCGGGGCTCATGGAAGCCCAGTCCACCTGGGCGAGGGCGACGACGGCCACCAGCATGATGATGGACAGGGCGAACAGGCGGACTCGGTACATGGCGATCTCCTCGTCGAAATGGCCGTCTCGGCCGATATCAAGCGCGAAGGGTCAATCTACGACCATATCCGCGCCGGGCCCACCAGCGGCCGTCAAGGTTCCGTCGGCTCCACCGGCACGGGCACTTCGGCGCCGGCGGCCTCCTCGTCGCCCATCAGGTAGTGCCGGAACCACTCCAGCTCCCGGGTCTCGTAGTCGAGCATGTGACTGGGCCGGTTGATGCCGTGGCCCTCGTCGG
>PIVY01000354.1 GCA_003353795.1 bacterium | reverse complement strand
TAGTAGTGCGCCACGTCCACGTAGGTCCCGTCCGCGTGGGTGGTGCGGGTCGTCAGGCCGTTGGCGCTGTGTTCCATCAGCGTCGTGTTGCCGTCGCCGTCAATGGCCGAAAGGTGAAAGCCGTTCAGGGTGCAGACGCGGTTGACGGACCGGGTTTGCGGGTTGTCAGGGTCGTCGGTGGCGGTGATCTGCAGCACGTCGCTGCCGCTGCCGCAGTCCGCTTCGCCCGGCAGGGTGCCCGTCATGGCGTACTCGAAATGTTGGGTGACGGCGGGCACACCGCCGGTTGCCGGGTACCCGGCGGTCCAGGCCGTCCTCTGCTGCAGGCCGCGGCCGTGGGCGTCGTAGGTGTGGGTGGTGGTCTTGGGCGGCGCGATGGCCGGGTCCCAGCCGGCGCCGGCGCAGGCCTCGATGATGCCCAGAGTCGAAGGCGCCGCAGCACCGGTGGTCATCAGTCCCGCCGTGCCGGCCTTGATCTCGGTGCCGGCCCTTTCCACGCCGGCATCGGCGGTCAACTCGTTGCACAGCAGCTTGACCATCACCGGACCGCCGGTGTCGGCCAGGGCCGCGTGGGCGTCCACCCCGCTGTCGTCCTCGTCGAGGTAGACGAAGGACTGCTGGGCCAGCATCAGGCCAAAGTGCCCGGCGCCCAGCTCCACGTAGCCATCGGCGCTCACCGTGGCCGGCGTGTCGTATTGCGTGTGATCCTCGCTCACCAGCCGCATGCCCTCGGTGCTCAGCCGCGTCAGCCGGCTGCAGCCCCCAACGATCCCCTCGGCGTCGCTGCCGTGGTACTTTCGTTTGCGGATGGTGTGGCCGAAACCGTCGTAGTCCAGGGTCACCACCGAGCGGCGCGCCGGACCGGCCGCGGCGTTCTCACCCACGTTGTACTGGCAGCTGCCGATGACGATCGGCGACTGATAGTTGCTCGGCAGGTGCTGGTAGCTGGCGCTGGCCAGCGGGCAGCCCTCGGTGGGTGCCGTGTCGGAGATCCCATAACAGTGCGAGGTTTCTTTGGACAGCATCAGGGCCGGCGACGACCCGTCGGACACGTAGACGCGCTGCTCCTGCTGCAGGTGCAAAAAGTTGTAGTCGGTCTCCACCTGGTGGATCGTGACGCCGGTGGCCCGGTGCTTGCTGACCACCGTCGTGTAGCTGAACGAGCCTGCGTCGGGCGCCGACAACAGCGTGGCGGCGTCCTCAACGCCGGGCGCGAAGGGCGCGGAGCGCGGGTAGCCGGTGTAGTTGTGATTGCTTTCGACCGTGTCGTAGCGGTAGCGCGTGGTCAGAAAGTCGCCGTCGGGCGAACCCGCCGGGCAGGTCTCACCGCCGGCATTGTTCGGGCACTCGATCATCGCGCTGACCACCGACCACGACGTGCGCTGGGTGCAGGCGGTTGCCGAGGGCTGCTCGCACACGTCCAGGCAGCCGTATTGGAGCGTCGTCGTGCCGCCCGCCGGCGTGGTCACGCTCTGAAGCACCCGGTTGCCGTAGGAGGCGTCGCCGCAGGTCGCGTTGCCCCACTGCAGATGCGTCACCATGCCCTCGGTGTCGATGATCCGGGTGATGGTGTACGCGTCCGGGGCCACCCAGCCGAGG
>PIVY01000353.1 GCA_003353795.1 bacterium | reverse complement strand
CTCTCGCCGCATGGACCGCAAGCGCGGTCGCGTAGAGCGAAGGTATAAGCGACGCTCTGACCGCCTCGACCGCAAGGCCAACAAGTGGGGCCTGGACGAAGAGGACGAGGACGACCGCCCCAAGAAGAAGGGCGGGAACGCCGGCTGGGGCATGACCGCTGTCGGTGGCACCGACACGCTGACTGCCGCCGGTGGGGCCTCGGTCCGGATCCGCCTGCAGCACGACTTCCGAGCGGATGACGTCACCTTCACCGGCTCTTCGGCGGGTGCGCTGGTGACCAGCATCTTCTTCGGAGACCGCGTCGTGTGGTCCGCACCCGACGGCATCGACGTCAGCGTGTTCGCCTCCAATGGCTTCCTGCGTGGCCTGCTCAAGGGCCAGTCGCTCTCCGCCGGTCTGGACGTGACCATCAACGGCTCCCTGCCCGACGCTGGCGTCTTCACCGCCACGCTGACCGGCAAGAAGCCCGTCGGTCACACCTGCTGATCAATCAGGAGCTGATCGATGTTCGGCAACCCCACAGCCCTGTCGACGCGCTCGGACCAGCTCACGCTGGCGGGCACCGCCGACGCGAGCCGGTTTCGCGACCTGCTGCTCGCCGAGGCCTACGAAGACACCTGGCGCATCGTCGAGGTGTTCAGTGGGTCGGGCACGCCGTTCGAGATCGAGCTGGCGTGGTCGGCGGGACAGGGCGTCGGGGCCAAGGCCCTGGTGTCGGTCCCACAGGCCACCCGCATCGGCGTGTACGCCCGCAGCCTGCGCATCCGAGTCCGCAATCTCAGCGAGCAGAACAACCCGGTTGGCGTGACCGTCGCCGATGGCCAGGCCCAGACGCACAATCAGTGGGAGGTACGCGGCGAGGTCGCTCCCGCTGCGCCCGTCATCGTGCAGATCCCGCCCTTCGCCCGCTGTGCTCGCGTCGACCTGGCTGACCCTTCGCTGACCGCCTCTACCGCGCTGTGGCTGGTGGACGGCGACAACATCCTGCGCGCTCGCGTCCCCGCGGACGTGCAACCCCATCCCGGAGTGCTGGTCGGCGGAGCCCGTGAGGTCCACGTCGTGAGCACCGGCACCACCCACTTCCGTCTCGTCTTCGACCTGACTCTGTGAGAACCCCATGAGCCTCCTTCGACACGTCCGCCCGCTGCTCACCGTGAGGAGCGGCACCACCACCGATCAGGTCGGCCGCGTCTACGCAGTGCTGCCGTCCGACAGCGACACCACGCCCGACTATGCGATGGAGCTCCGCCTGATGGTGCAGCTGCCCACGCCACCTCCGGTGATCCGCGGTGGTCCGGTGCCGGGTCTGCCTGGGAGCCAGGACTGTCCATGTCCACATCCAACGCCCATCCCGTGTCCGGTCGTTCCGCCAGTAGCCACCCCGGCGGAGGATGAGGTTCCGCTCGAAGTGGACGAGGTGCCTGAGCCTGAGCCCGTCGAGGTCCCGGTTGCCACCGTCGTCGTCGAGACCAGCACCGACCGCGTGAGCTGGGCCGCTGTGTCCGAGCCCATCGCGGTCAACGAGCTGCCCGTGTTCACCGACGTGGTCGTGCTCGGGCCCTATGTCCGCGCCCGGACCTCGAGCGCTGGGCTGGACCACGAGGTCGAGGT
>PIVY01000234.1 GCA_003353795.1 bacterium | reverse complement strand
GCCGGACGCTGGTGTTCGCGACCTGCTCAATCAGCCCGCCGGTGGGACACCGCGGATCATGGTGGGCCGCGAACTGGCCCTGCAACTCTGGGCCGGTCTCGGCGACACGGTCATCGTGACCGCACCCCGCGGCGAGGTCGGTCTGGGCGAGATCGAGGCCGAGAGCCGAAATTTCGTGGTGGCCGGATTCATGGAGTCGGGCATGTACGAGTTCGACAGCCGCTTCGCCTATCTCCATCTGACCGAAGCCCGGGAATTCTTCGGCTACGAGGGGCGTGGCGCGGGGCTGATCGGCGTGCGAGTCGAGGACATGATGACCGCCGCCGCGGTGGGCGACAGCCTGGAGGCGCGGCTGGGCCCCGACTATCGCGCCGTGGATTGGATGGCCCTCAACTCCACCATCTTCCGCTGGGTGAAGATCGAGAAGCTGCTCATGTTCATCCTCGTGGGACTGATCGTGCTGGTGGCCGCCTTCAACATCATCGGCATCCTGACCATGATGGTGGGCGAGCGGGGGCGCGAGGTGGGCATCCTGCTGGCCATGGGCGCAGCCCGCACCCAGGTCCAGCGCATCTTCGTGTTCAATGGGCTCTGGTACGGCGCCATCGGCACGGGCATCGGCAGCCTGCTGGGCTGGCTGATCTGCATGCTCTTCGTCTACGTCCCCATCGGGCTGCCCGGCGACGTCTATTTCGTGGACCATTTCCCCTGCATCCCGCAGTTCTGGGATTTCGCACTCGTGGCGCTGTCGACCACGGTGTTGACCTGGATCGCCACGCTGTTGCCCAGCTACGAGGCCTCGCGACTGCAGCCCATGGAGATCATCCGTTACACGTAGGAGCCGTCATGCCGCCTTCGGACATCTCCCCACTGCTGGAAGCCGTCGACGTGTACAAATCGTTCCCCAAGGCCGGTGGGGCGGTGGACGTATTGCGGGGTGTGGACTTCACCCTGGCGGCCGGCGAGGCCGTGGCCGTGGTGGGACCCAGCGGTGCCGGCAAGAGCACCCTGCTGAACCTGCTCGGAGCCCTCGACGAGCCCACCGGTGGCGAGATCAAGCACGATGGCCGACTGCTTCGCCCAGAGGTGGCCACCGATGTCACCCACTGGCGTCGCCACATCGTCGGGTTCGTCTTCCAGTACCACTTCCTGCTGCCCGACTTCACCGCTCACGAGAACTTGCTGGTGCCGGTGCGGTTGGTGCGCGAACCCGGCCCGGACGATCGCGCGCGCGCCGACGAATTGCTGGCGGCCATGGGGCTCAGCGATCGGGCGAGCCACCTGCCCGGCGAACTCTCCGGCGGCGAGCAGCAACGTGTGGCCGTGGCGCGAGCGTTCATGAATCGCCCCAAGGCGGTGCTGGCCGACGAGCCGTTCGGAAACCTCGACCGAGGCAAGGGGTCCCGCCTCAGCGACCTGCTGTTCCAGCTTCGTGATCGCGAAGGGACCGCCCTGGTCATCGTCACCCACGATCCGGACCTCGCGGGCCGGGCGGACCGGGTCCTGGAACTGGACGACGGACGATTGCGCCCAGTGGCCGCAGCGACCACGAGCGGGGACGGGTTCGATGAAGTGTGAGCGTTGCAGTCGGCGGGAAGCCGCGGTCAAGTACATCGAGGTGGAAGAAGGCGTCAAACGCAGCCGCTGGCTCTGCGAGGTGTGCGCCTCCGAGGAAGGGGCGCAGCCACCGCCGGCGGGAGACGATGTCGGCGCCAGTCTCGACGTCTTCCTGCGGGTCGAGGATGAACCCGTGGTGCCGCCCTGCGACCGCTGTGGAGCCGAGATCCAGCAACTCCACGATCACGGCATGGTGGGCTGCCCGCATTGCTATGTCCATTTCCGCGAGCAACTGGTGCCGTTGCTGCGTCGGTTTCACCGCGCCAGCGTCCACCTGGGCAAGTCCCCCGGTGCACGAGGTCCCCGCGCGGTTCTGCGCCTGGAGATCCGGCAACTTCGCAGCAACCTGGAGGAGGCCGTGGCCGGAGAGGACTTCGAGGAAGCCGCCCTGGTCCGCGACCGTATCGCTGCCCTTCAGGGCCAGCTGGCTGCGACCGAGAACGACGAGGAGCACGGGGGGGCGCCATGATTCCCGAGACCCTGTGGCAAGAACCCCTACCCTGGCTGGATGCCGCCGGGGGAGCCTCCGATATCGTGGTGAGTACCCGGGTCCGCCTGGCGCGAAACCTGTCGGGCGCGGCCTTCCCTCATCGCGAGGACGAAGGCCAGCTCGGCCGCCGTCGGCGTGAACTGGCCGGTCGACTCGAACGCTGCCCGACCTTCGACGGAGCCTGGTCGCTGGACCTGGCGATCCTGGAGGACCTGGAGCGCCGTGCCCTGGTGGAGATGCATCTGGCCAGCCCCGACCTTCTGCGCGAGGTGGAAGGGCGGGGACTGGTGGTCTCCCGAGACCGGCGGCGGGCGGTGATGATCAACGAGGAGGACCATCTTCGGATCCAGGTCTTCCGTGCCGGACTGGATCCCCTGGCGGCCTGTGCTGAGGCCCTGCGCTGCGACACCGAACTGGAGAACGAACTCGACCTGGCATACAGCGACGAGTTCGGATACCTCACCGCCTGTCCCACCAACGTCGGTACGGGGTGCCGCGTCTCGGTCCTGATCCACCTACCGGGACTGGTGCTCAGCGGCGAGATCGAGAAGATCCTCAATTCCCTCAGGCAGCTCCAGATCGCTGTTCGTGGACTGTTCGGTGAGGGCAGCGCCGTACGCGGCGCGCTCTTCCAGATCTCCAATCTGGCAACCCTGGGGCGGAGCGAGCAGGACCTGGTCGCGGAATTCTCCCGCCGGGTCGCCAAGGTGGTGCAATACGAGCGCCTGGCCGTCGACCGGATCTACGCTCGTGACCCGCTGGCCGTGGAGGATCTGTGCCATCGGTCCCTGGCGCTGCTGAAACACGCCCGGGTGGTCACGAGCCAGGAGGCCTTCGACCGGTTGAGTCAGATTCGCCTGGGCGTCATGCTCAATCTATTGCCTCCCATCGACATGGGGCTCCTGAATGGGCTCCTGGTGCGCCACCGGTCGGCCCATTTGCAGCTTCGCGCCGAGCGAGAGGTCCCGGTGGCCGAACGCGGAGCCTTGCGGGCCGAGCTCCTGCGCACGGCGCTGAAAGACGTTTGAATCGGGAATGATTGCAGTAGGACGGCATTCAAGCTGCGATCAATCCGGCCGATGACCGGACGAGAGGGTGCCACGGCGCGGTCGTGAACGGGTCTCGTCCGATCATGGCGTGGGCAGGGCAGGGGCAGTATCTTGCCCGGTAGGAGATTTCGCGAGTTCCCCGAACGGAGGCGAACCGGATGAACGACCGTTTCACGCAGAGGGTCCGCAAGGTCCTGTTCCTGGCCCGCGACGAGGCCGGACGCCTGCAACACGAATACATCGGCACCGAACACCTTCTGCTCGGGATCATTCGCGAGGGCGAGGGGATCGCCGCCAACGTGCTGCGGCGGCTCGGTATCGAGTTCGACCGCATCCAGAAGGAGATCGAGGCCACCGTGTCGCCCATGAACGGGCCGGTCTCCATCGGTGAGATCCCCTTCACGCCGCGGGCCAAGAAGGTCCTGGAACTCTCCATCGACGAGGCCCGCCTGCACAACCACAACTACGTCGGCACCGAGCACCTGCTGCTGGCCCTGATCCGCGAGGGCGAGGGCATTGCCGCGGACGTGCTGAGCCGTCTGGGCGCCGACCACGAGACGGTCAAGCGCGAGGTGATGAAGGCTCTGGGCGCTACCGGGACCCGCCCCGGCGGCCCGGCGAAGAAGAAGGAAAAGAAGGAGAACCCGGTTCTCGAGCAGTTCGGTCGCAACATGACCGAGATGGCCCGGACCAACCAGCTCGACCCCACCATCGGGCGGGACAAGGAGATCGAGCGGGTCATCCAGATCCTCAGTCGGCGGAAGAAGAACAATCCCGTGCTCATCGGCGAGCCCGGCGTGGGCAAGACGGCCATCGTCGAGGGCTTCGCCAGCCGCATCGTCGAGAACAAGGTCCCGAGCGTGCTGCGCGAGAAGGAGATCATCACGCTTGATCTCGCAAGTGTCGTGGCGGGAACGAAGTATCGCGGCCAGTTCGAGGAGCGGCTGAAGCAGATCATGGCCGAGATCCGCGAGAATCCGGAAATCATCATCTTCATCGACGAGCTCCACACCATCGTCGGCGCGGGCGGCGCCGAGGGCGCCATCGATGCTTCCAACATGCTCAAGCCGGCCCTCAGCCGTGGCGAGATCCAGTGCATCGGCGCGACCACCATGGACGAGTACCGCAAGTTCATCGAGAAGGACGGCGCACTGGAGCGGCGCTTCCAGTCGGTGATCGTCAATCCGCCCACCGAGGAACAGACCGTGGAGATCCTGCACGGCCTGCGCGACAAGTACGAGGCGCACCACCGGGTGGAGTATTCCGACGAGTCGCTGTCCGGAGCGGTCTATCTCTCGAACCGCTACATCAGCGGCCGCTCGTTGCCCGACAAGGCCATCGACATCATCGACGAGGCCGGCAGCCGGGCGCGCCTCTCGGCCACCGAGATTCCCCCCGATCTACGCGAGATCGAGGAGCGGATCGAGGAAGTGGTCAAGGAGAAGGAGAGCTCGATCCAGGCCCAGGAGTTCGAGAAGGCCGCTCGTTTCCGTGATCAGGAGAAGGAGCTCAAGAAGGAGCTCCTGGACATGAAGCAGAGCTGGCACGACCAGAAGAATGAGAAGCAGGTCACCGTGGATCAGGCGCTGATCTGCAAGGTGATCTCCGACATCACGGGCATTCCCGTGACCGACGTCGAGGAAGAAGAGACCAACAAACTCCTGCGCATGGAGGAAGAGCTGCGCAAGTGGGTCGTGGGCCAGGATGCCGCGCTCGAGGCGGTCAGCAAGTCCATCCGGCGCAACCGGGCGGGCCTGCGGGATCCCAAGCGTCCCATCGGGTCGTTCATCTTCCTGGGCCCCACCGGCGTGGGCAAGACCGAGGTGGCGCGGCGCCTCACCGAGTTCCTGTTCGGCGACCAGACCTCGCTCATCCGCATCGACATGTCCGAGTACATGGAGAAGCACGCGGTCTCGCGCCTCGTGGGCGCGCCGCCGGGGTACGTGGGCTACGAGGAGGGCGGCATGCTCACCGAGAGGGTTCGGCGCCATCCCTACTCCGTGATCCTGCTCGACGAGATCGAGAAGGCGCATCCGGACGTATTCAACATCCTGCTGCAGGTCCTGGAGGACGGAAACCTCACCGATTCGTTCGGCCGCACCGTGGATTTCCGCAACACCGTGGTCATCATGACCAGCAACGTCGGCAACCGGAAAACCCACTCGGGCCGCAGCCTGGGCTTCGCCACCAACGCCGACGACCAGGACAAGCAGAATGCCATCAAGGCCACGGCGAACATCGAGGAGGACGTCAAGAAGACGTTCAGCCCCGAATTCCTCAACCGGATCGACGAGCGGGTGATTTTCCGGTCCCTGGGCCGCGACGAGCTGCACAAGATCGTGGACATCCTGCTGCGCGACGTGACCAAGCGTCTGGAAAACCTCAACATAGAATTCGACTTCACCCGTGCGGCGAAGGATCTGCTCTGCGAGCTTGGATACGACCCGGCCATGGGGGCCCGTCCCCTGCGGCGCGCGATCCAGCGCTACCTGGAAGACCCCCTCAGCGAGCGGCTGCTCCGCGGCGAGGTCACCAACAACTGCCGCCTGAAGATCGATGCCGGCAACAAGGAACTGCACTTCACCGTGGAACCCGCGAGCGAAGCGCAGGTCTGATCCGCCGGTCGGTACCCGAGGCCCCTTCCCGACGCGGGAGGGGCCTTTTCCTTGCTACCCAAGCCCCAATCCATCATGTATATTGCGCCGTTGACCGCGGGCGGCGGAGGGAACCAGTCGCCCGCGCGAACGTTGAATGGCGTGGATTTCAGTGCGGCCCCTGGCCGCTTCTCTACGCGATCGTCCCCAGGAGCCGACGACTTCATGCCCATGACCGCGATCCGCCGCTGGCGCCAAGGACTGCTGCTGCTGTCGATCCTGTGCGTCGCCACCGGTGTGCAAGCTCAGATGAGCGACATGGATGGTCGCGAGATCACCGAGATCGAAGTGGTCGGCGCCATGACGGTCAACCCGCGCCAGGTGGCCGCCTGGGCGGGCCTCGAGGCCGGTCTAACGGTGAACCGCAACCTGATCGCGACCGCGGTCCGGCGCCTCTTCGCTACCCGCAAGTTCTCCGACATCTTCGTCTACGGACAGGTCGTGCCCGGCGGCGTGAAGCTGATCGTGAACCTTCGCGAGTTCCCGCGCATTCGCACGGTTGCCTTCTCGGGCAACAAGAAGCTGAAGGAAAAGGACCTGCGTGAGGCCTTCCCCATCTCGGTGGGGCAGTTCGCCAACCCGGCCGCCGTACAGCGCGACCTACAGCCCATCCGGGAACTCTACTGGGAGAAGGGCTACTTCAACGTCGCGGTCCACACCGACTCGTCGTTCATCGATCCCAACAACATGCAGGATCTGGTGGTCACCATCGAGGAGGGCCGCAAGGTC
>PIVY01000048.1 GCA_003353795.1 bacterium | reverse complement strand
CTGCACCATGTCGGCGAGCCACAGCTTGGGCGCGGGTTTGCCGGGGATCAGGGCCGTGGTGATGACGATGTCCACCTCGGCGGCCTGCGCACGGAAGAGGGCGAACTCGGCGTCGAGGAAGGCCTGGCTCATTTCCTTGGCGTAACCGCCGCCGCCGTCGCCCGACTCCTCGATCTCGACGGTGAGGAACTCGCCGCCCAGGCTCTGGACCTGCTCGCGGGTAGCCTCGCGGGTGTCGAAGGCGCGCACGATGGCGCCCAGGTTGCGGGCGGCGCCCACGGCGGCGAGGCCCGCCACCCCGACGCCGATGACCAGCACCTTGGCCGGCTCGAGGCGGCCGGCGGCGGTCATCTGGCCGCCGAAGAAGCGGCCGAAGGCGTTGGCGGCCTCGATCACCGCGCGGTAGCCGGCGATGTTGGCCATGGCGCTGAGAGTGTCCATGGTCTGGGCGCGGGTGATGCGCGGCACGGCCTCCATGGCCAGGGCCGTCACGCCCTGGTCGGCCAGCTTCTGCAGGAGGTCGGGACTGGTGGCGGCGTTCAGGTAGCAGGCCAGGATGGTGCCCGGGTTCAGCCGGGCGATCTGTTCGTCGCTGGGCGGCCGTACCGCCAGCAGCGCCTCGGCTTCCGACCAGAGCCGCACCGCATCGCCCTCGATGTGGGCGCCGGCGGCGCGATAGGCGTCGTCGCTGAAACCGGCATGGGCGCCGGCGCCGGTCTGGACGGTGAGTTCGTGGCCCAGGCGGATGAGCTGGGCCACCGAATCGGGCGTGGCCGCCACGCGACACTCGCGGTCGTGGATCTCGTCGGGAATGGAAAGACGCACGTTTGCTCGACCTTCGGGCTCGGTTCGGTGAGTTCGCAGGTCAAACAGGATAACAACAGCGCGATATCAATGCACGTTCGCGGTGGTGTCAGGGCGCGCCATCGGCCCAGCTGAGATCGAGATCCGGCGGCAGACGCAGCATCTCGAAGAGACTCGCGATGTACTCGTCGTTATCGCCGGCGCGGTTGGGATTGTAGAAGTCCCAGACCACCTCGCCCTCCGGGGTGATCTCGAAGGCTCGGCCGTTGTCCGACTCGGTGACCAGGACGTTGCCGTTGGGCAGTTGCTGGCTGGTGCCGCAGGTCCGCGAGTAGAAGGGGCGCTCCGCGGTGCCGCCGAAGCGCCAGTGCTCCGCTTGCGTGACCGGGTCGTAGATATGCACACCCGACACGCCCGGCCGCAACTCGTTGTTGAAGAGCATGAGACCGCCGTCGGGCAGGATCGTGGCGTCGTGCTGAGCCTCGAAGGGGCCCTGCATGGCCCACACCACTTCCACGCTGTCCAGGTCGACCACGGCGACCGTGTCCAGCATGCGCAACGAGATGAGGACCCGGCCGGACGCGAACTCCGGCGCGCGATCGGCGATGCGGCCGTCGAGCAGTTCCAGGCTGTTGGTGTGCAGGATGTCGCCTGCCTTGACGCGGGCGCCGGTCCAGATGCGCGCGTGATTCCGTGAGCGCTCGAAGGCTTCGAGAATGGAGATGCGGCTCTTCTCCTGGCCGTCGGGTCCGAGGCGCACGATGAAGTCTTCCAGCACCGGTGAGCGCGGATGCACCCGCGGCAGCAGGTGTGCCGTGCGGGTGAGCACCAGGATGTCGCCGTCAGGCAGCACTTCGAGGTCGTGGTGGGCGCCGTTGTGCACGGCCCAGATCAGGTTGGAATCCCGGTCGAGTCGCATGATGCCCAGACCGCCCACGATGGCCAGCACCCCGCCGTCGGACAGGATGCGGGCGCGCCGCCAGTGGTGGGTATCGGTCTTGGCGCGGTCGACGTCGGAGTCGGGCCACACCTCCCAGTAGCTCTTGCCCCAGCGGTGGAGGACCTGGCCGTCCATGTCCATGAGCACGGCTTCGGGGGCGTGTCCGGAGGTGAAGAAGTTGAGGCCGCTCCAGACCCGCTCCGGATCGTGGGCCACGACGCTTTCCATGGTGGGCGCCTTGCGCGAGCCGGCCACGTAGCCGAGGGATTCGAGGCGACGGATCTGCCGCTGCTGCTCGGCGCTGAGGCCGGCGGCCGAGGCGTCCGAACGCGCCTTCGTCCAGCGGCCGGCGCGGCCCTCGATCTTGAGGTCACGCTGGGCGGCGATGATCTCGGCCGTGGTGGGCAGGGCGACGGTGGTGTCGGCTGCCGCCGTGGTCTCCTCGTCCCCTTCACCCGTACAGCCGCAGGTCATCGCCAGGGCGAGGATCAGGATCAGGCCAGCGTGTCGGCGAGTGAACAAGGCGCGTCTCCAGAGGTTGCGGTCCTGAGGCAGTCCAGGCAGCCATTCAACAGCGCCGCGCCGCCGGTGTCAAACCCACGGCGCGGTCGGCTCCTTGACGAACGCCACCCGACCCGTGAGACTCCCGCCCGGAGGCATCCATGCGACCACCCCCGGACATCCGCCGTCGCCGGCGCGAATCGCTGCTCCGCCGCCTGCTCGTCGCCGGCCGCCGCCGCCTGCGCGAGGCCTGGCCCAGCCGCCTGCCGCCCGGCGCGCCCCGCTTCGTCTTCCATCGCGACTACTGCGGCGACCAGGCTTCCGGTCCGTACGATCTCATGCGCCCCTACCGCATCCTCCACTACCTGCGCGACCAGGGACTGCTCTGCCGCGGGTCGTTGCATCAGCCGCGTCCGGCCAGCCTCAAGCGTCTGCAACTGGTCCACACGCTGCCCTACCTCGAATCCCTCGAGCGGCCCGACGCCCTCGAACCCATCCTCGGATTCGCCGTGCCGCCCGATCTGCAGGACGCCTTCCTCGCCGGCTCCCGCGCCATGGTGGGCGGCACCGTGCGGGCCACCAAGCTGGCCCTGCGTCACGGTGGCGTGGCGGTCAATCTCGGCGGCGGCTTCCACCACGCCTTCGTCGACCGCGGCCACGGCTTCTCCTGCTTCAACGACGTCGCGGTGGCCATCCGCAGCTTTCGCGATCACGGATTCACCGCCCCCATCCTCGTCGTCGATCTCGACATCCACGATGGCGACGGCACCCGCGCCATCTTCGCCGAGGACCCCACCGTCCACACCTTCAGCCTCCACAACCGCACGCTGCTGGAGATTCCCGCGGTGGCCGACACGTGCGTGGCGCTGGGCGCGGACGTAAACGACCAGCAACTGGTCGAGGCCGTGCGCGAACTCCTACCCCCGGTGCTCGACGCGGTCGAACCGGGCCTGGTCTTCTACCTCGCCGGCAGCGATCCCCACCGGCGCGATCGCCTCGGGAACTGGCGCGTGAGTCACGACGGCCTGGTGGCGCGGGACCGCGTGGTCGTCGGCATGGCCCGCGGACTGCGGCCGCCGCCGCCCCTGGTCTACCTGCTGGCAGGCGGCTACGGCCAGCATGCGTGGCGCCATCCGGCCGCCGCGTTCAGCTGGCTGATCACCGGCGACCCCACCATCAAGCCGCCCCTGGACGTGGAGTTGCCGCTCGACCACTACCGCAAGCTCCAGCGCCTCTTCGTACGCCCCGAAGCCGGCGGCGACGCCGAGCCGGACGGCGACTGGACCTTCAGCGAGGCCGATCTGCCGGGGTTGGCCGGCACCTCCAGCACCCTGTTCCTCGACGCCATACCCCGCCACGGCCTGGAGATGGTGCTCGAACAGTCGGGGCTCCTGGATCGATTGCGCGCCAAGGGTTTCCGCAAGCTGCGCGTGGAGTCGGACCTCGGTGATCCGGTGGGCCACCTGCTGCGCGTGCTCGAGATCGGGCACGACGAGCCGCGACCGCTCATCGAAATGAAACTGCGCCGCGACCTGACCTCTGCCTCGCCCTACGCCATGCTCTCCGTGGAGTGGTTGCTGCTGCAGCAGGCCGGCGGCGATTTCGTCATGAGCCAGCCGCGGCTGCCCGGTCAGAGCTATCCCGGCCTGGGCCTCCTGCGCGACATCTCGGCCATGCTGGTGGTGATGTGCGAACGGCTCGAACTGGACGGCCTCGTCTACCGACCGGCGCATTTCCACATTGCGGAGATCTCACGGTACGCCGCCGTGTTCTGGGATCCGGCGGCGGCGGCGCGGCACGACGCCGTGCGCGCGGCGCTGGTGGGGTTGCGGCTCAGCGAGATGGACGCGACGGTGGATGCCGGCCGGCTGGTCGACACCGATACCGGCACGGTCTACGAGCACGAGCCGGCGCTCATGGTGGTGCCGGTGAGCGATCGGCTGCAGGAGGGGGCGGAGTTGATGGAGTACCGGGAGCGGGTGGCGGCGGCGGCGGCGCCACGGTTTCGGGTGACGCCGCCGCCGGGATCGTGATCAGTCGAACAGTCCCTTCACATCGGTCCAGGTGTGGTTCTCGGTGGCGACCACGTCGAGGTTCAGCTCGAGGACGTAGTCGTACTCGAAGACATCGGAGCCGTCGGGGCTGGCGAACGTGGTCGGGCCCACCCAGAACCAGACCGTGGATCCGGGCTCGCCGGTGATGGTCATGGAGCCCTCGACGCACGGTCCGATGGTGACGTTCTGCAACACGGCGACCTCGTTGCAGTCCTGCGGGCCGAGCTCGAACATGTAGGTCTCCAGCGCCGCGTCGCCGATGATCTCGAGCACGCCGCTGGCCGGGATGTCGATGAGGAACCAATCGGTGTCGCGGAAATTGGCGCCCTCGGAGAGATACCAGCCGGACACGCCGCAGAAGAGCGGACTGGTGATGGGCTGCATGACGCCGCCGCTGTCCGAGGCGCAGCCGCCGTTGTGGGTATCGACGTAGCCTTCCATGAGCGGCGGCTCGTCCTCGAGGGTCGCGCCTGCCGGACAATCCAGTTCGCATGGCTCGCGCATGACGACGTCGATGAGGTATTCGCCGTATTCACCGCCGTAGCCATCGACGACGATCCAATATTCCCGACCGGCTTCCACCACCATGTTCTCGATCTTCGACACGTAGGCGCCGCAGGGCGGGCCGCCGTAGAAGTCGTCGTTGCAGGCGATGTGCCCCACGAACGTATCGTCGTACACCCAGATCCGGGTGTCGTACTGCGAGCCGCACAGGTCGACGTCCAGGAGCATGTTGGACTCGGGCAGGATGGAATAGACCACGTCCGGCGCATCGCCACCTTCGTAGGGACAGGCCTCGTCGTAGTCGTCGGCGTAGCCGGCGGTGGTGCCGGCGAGGTCGATGGTGGGGATGGGAATGCGCACCGCGTCGGCGATGGTGTCGCCGCCCTGTCGGATGAGTTCTGCGTCCGGCGGCGGCGCCGTGGCGTTGCTCGCGGGCTTGGCGGGCACCTGGTTGCCGAGGTCGAACGCTACGGCGCAGGTCGCCATGGTGATGATGACTGTCACGGCGATGATGGCCTTCATGAGATGTTCCCCCTCGTTCAATCGAACAGTGATTTCACGTCGGTCCAGCTGTGGTTCTCGGTGGCGACCGGATCGAGGTTCAGCTGGAGGACGTAGTCGAACTCGAAGACGTCGGAGCCATCGGGACTCGCGAAGCCGGTCGGGCCCACCCAGAACCACACCGTGGAGCCGGGCTCGCCGGTGATGGTCATGGAAGCCTCGACGCAGTCGCCGATGGTCACGTCCTGCAGCACGCCGACAGTGTTGCAGTCCTGGGGACCGAGCTCGAACATGTAGCTCGGTTCCTCGGCATCGCCGATGATCTCGAGCACGCCGCTGGCCGGGATGTCGATGAGGAACCAGTCGGTGTCGCGGGTATTGCCTCCACTGGCGAGGTAGAATCCGCTCACGCCGCAGAAGAGCGGGTCTGTAATGGGCTGCATGACGCCGCCGCTCTCCGAGGCACAACCGCCGTTGTGGACGTCGACATAGTCGTTCGCCAGCGGCGGCTCGTCCTCGAGCACGGCGCCGACCGGGCACTCGATGATGCAGGGCACCGATTCCACGATGTCGAGCAGGTAGTCGCCGGAATCGCCGCCATAGCCGTCGACGACCACGAAGTACTCCATGCCGCCGATCACGGGCAGGTCCTCGATCTTCGAGGTGTAGTCGGGGTAGAAATCGTCGTTGCAGGCCACGAGGGCGAGATTCTCGTCGTACACGAAGATCTTCGTGTCGTAGAACGAGCCGACCATGTCCAGGTCCAGGCCCATGTCCGCGTCCGGCAGGATGGAGTAGACGACGTCCGGGGAGCCCGAGTAGGTGTAGGGGCAGATCTCGTCGTAGTCGTCGTTGTAGCCGGCGTTGGTACCGGCGAGGTCGATGGACGGGATAGGCACCCGCACCGCGTCGGCGATGGTGTCGCCGCCCTGGCGCAGGACCTCGGGATCGGCCGGCGGTGGCGTGACGTTGCTCGCAGGCTTGGCGGGCGCCTGATTGCCGAGATCGAAGGCGACCGCGCCGGTCGCCGCGAAGAGGATGATGGTCAGGGCGATGATGGTCTTCATGAGTGGTTCCCCCTCTGTCAGTCGAACAGTGATTTCACGTCGGACCAGCTGTGGTTCTCGGTGGCGACCGGATCGAGGTTCAGCTCCAGCACGTAGTCGAACTCGTAGACGTCCGCGCCGTCGGGGCTCGCGAACGCAGTCGGGCCAACCCAGAACCAGACTGTGGCTCCGGGCTCACCCGTGATGGTCATGGAGGCCTCGGCGCACTTGCCGATGATCACGTCCTGCACAACGGCCACGTCGTCGCAATCCTGCGGGCCGAGCTCGAACAGGAAACACGACTCCTCGGCGTCGCCGGTGATCTCGAGCACTCCGCTCTGCGGGATGTCGATGAGGAACCAGTCGGTATCGCGACTGAACAGGTCGCCATGCACGGAATAGAACCCACTCACTCCGCAGAAGAGCGGCGCGGTGATGGTCTGGAACGGCGGATTGGCCTGGTGGGTATTGCAGCCGCCATTGAAGAGATCGTCGTAGTTGACTGTCAGCGGCGGCTCGCCCTCGAGCACGGCGCCTACCGGACATTCGATCACGCAGGGCACCCACTCCACGATGTCCAGCAGATAGTCGCCGGCGTCGCCGAAGTAGCCGTCGACCACCACGAAGTACTCGAGCCCGCCGACGACGGGCATGTTCTCGATGAACGAGGTGTAGTCGGGGTAGAAGTCGTCGTTGCAGGCGATGAGCTGGAGATCCTGGTCGTAGACGAAGACCTTGGTGTCGTAGGACGAGCCGTACATGTCCAGGTTCACGCCCATGTCCCGGTCGGGAAGAATGGAATAGACGACGTCGGGCGAGGTTCCGCCGCCGTAGGGGCAGCTCTCGCCGTAGTCGTCGCCGTAGCCGACGTTGGTGCCGACGAGATCGATCGACGGGATCGGCACCCGCACCGCATCTTCGATGGTATCGCCGCCCTGGCGGAGGACGGCCGGGTCGGGCGGTAGCGCCGTGGCGTTTCCCGCAAGCTTGGCGGGGGCCCGAGTACCGAGGTCGAATGCGGCGGCAGGCAGAGCGAAGGCGACGACGAGCGCCACCACGAGAACGGTCTTCATGGCATTCCCCCTCCGATCTGGCCGGCGACGTCCCCACGTCGCCACGAGGCGTGGACCACCATCGAATTGTACCACACCTACACCGGATCCCGGCGACCTGATAGACTGGATTCATGGCCTCGCGACGACCAGCAGGAGATCAATCGTGAATCGTTCCCATTTATTACTCCTTCTTGCAGCCGGCGCCCTGTGCGCCGCGCTCGCCGCCGACGCCGCCGTCATCGCCATCGACGCAGCCCACGGTAACTATCACACCGCGACGGGTCGCTACGCGCCGTTCGCCGAGTTCGCGCGTGGGGAGGGACATGAGGTCGTCGAGAGTAAGGAACCGTTTTCGGCGAAGAGCGTCGCCGGCTTTGACGTTCTCGTCATCGCCAACGCCCTCGCCGCCGAGAACCAGCAGCGCTGGACACTGCCCACGCCGTCGGCCTTCACCGACGCGGAGATCGACGCGATCCACGCCTGGGTCGAGGGCGGCGGCCGCCTCCTGCTCATCGCCGACCACATGCCGTTCCCTGGTGCGTCGGCGGCACTTGCCAGGCGGTTCGGCGTGGTCATGAAGAACGGATTCGCGTTCGGACCCGGCGGCCAGGGTACGCTGCACTTCGACACCGACGTCGGGACCGTGGCCTCCTTCACGGGCCAGGCATTCACCGTGGAAGCCGGTGCCGAGGCGACACCCTTGCTGGTGCTTCCACCCGGCTCGGTCCAACTGTTTCCCGACACCGCCTGGGACTTCACCGACACCACACCGCGCCGCGACGCCGGCGGCATGCTGCAGGGCGCGACGCTGATGGTGGGAGATGGCCGCGTGGCCGTGTTCGGAGAGGCCGCCATGTTCACGTCGCAACCGACGCGGTCGGGCGAACCGCCGGTAGGATTCGATCATCCCGAGGCCGTCGGCAATCGTGCGTTCCTGAAGAACGTGATCGGCTGGCTCGCCGGCGATCTACCCGCGCGCTAGATCAGCCTTCTCCGGCCAGTCGCCGTAGCCGTGCCTCGGCTGCCAGGCCCACCCGGTTGGCATCCCGGTCCCGCGCTTGCTGGTAGAGAAGCCGCGCGGCTTCCACGTCGCCGGTGCGCGCGCGGATGTCCCCGCGCAGCATCTCCACGCGACCGTCGTCCGGCGCCAGGGCCGCGTAGCTATCCAGCGCCGCCTCCGCCTCGTCGTACCGCTCCTCACGGATGAGCACCTGCACCAGCGACCGCGCCAGGTAGACGCTGTCCTGCCGCTCGCACGCATCGCTCAGGATCGCCACCGCGCGTTCGCCGTCGCCGAGCCGGAGGTGGCTGAAGGCGAGCACCCGGGTGGCGGTTTCCAGGCCCGGCGATCGGCGGAGGGCCTCGTCGGCCGCCTCGATGGCCTCGGCCGGACGGCCGGCGGCGTACAGCTCTTCCGCCTTCAGGATGAGGCGCAGCACCGGCATCATGTCCTTGGGGTCGGGCCGCTCGCCCGATCCGCCGCCGGCGCCGGTCACGTATCCCAGCGAGGCCAGGCGTCGCGCCTCTTCCTCGGTCACGTTCCGTACCGCCGGAGCCGCCTCGCCCCAGCTCGACATGAGCGTGGCGAGCCGGCTCTCCAGCTCGGCGCCCGCATCCGGTTCCGCCGTCCGCCGGTCGTGCGTTTCGGCCGGATCCGCCGCCAGGTCGTAACTCTCCGATCGCGGCGCCAGCACGAACTTCTCGTCCCGCGTCCGCAGCGCGTACAACGGACTCCACCCGCCCACGGCCAGCGGCACCTCGGTCTCCAGATACACCGCGCGTGCCGGATCTGCCTCTGCCAGCAGGCTCACGCCGTCGCATGGCTCGTGGCGCGGCAAACCGAGCAGGTCCTCCAGCGTGGGCCGCACGTCCACCAGGCTGACCACCCGGTCGTCGAGGCGGACCGGTCGATTCGGCAGCCCGGCACCCGCCAGGATCAGCGGCACCCGCACGGTGCTCTCGTAAAGGAACAGTCCGTGGGTCGGCTCGCCGTGATCGCCCAGGCTCTCGCCGTGATCGCCGGCCACCACGATGAGCGTGCGGCTGCGATCGATGCGCGCCAGCAGGCGGCCGAAGTGCGCGTCCATGTGCGCGACCTCGGCCGCGTACGGACGGTTGGCGAAGTCCGGTTCGTTCATGAGCGGCGACCGGTACGGCAGATGAGGATCGAAGTAGTGGACCCACAGGAAGAACGGCCGACCGTCGCGGTCGGCAGCGCGCCGATCCAGCCAGGCGAGGGCGGCGTCGGTGACCTCGCGGGCGTCGCGCTCGTTGAAGTCGGGCTTGTGGGGCTGATAGCCGGCCGCAGTGGCCTGGAAGTCGTAGTGATCGAAGCCGCGATCGAGTCCGTAGCGCGCGTCGAGCACGAAGCAGCCGATGACCGCGGCGGTGGCATAGCCGGCGTCGCTCAGCTGCTCGGCCAGGGTGGCGGCGCCGTCGCGCGGCAACGCGTAGCGGCCGTTGTCGCGCACGCCGTGGCGCGGCGGATACAGACCGGTGAGCAGCGAGGCATGGGCGGGCAGCGTCACCGGAACCGGCGTGACCGCACCCTCGACGAGCACCCCGCGCGAGGCCAGACCGTCGAGCGTCGGCGTGCGAGCCTCGGCGTCGCCGTAGCATCCCAGATGGTCGGGGCGCGTGGTGTCGAGGGTCACCAGCAACACGTTGCGACCGGCCATGGCGCCGGGCTCGACGAGGTCGGCGAGGGTGGCCGGCGTGGTGGTGTCGTCGCCACAGCCGGCGAGGATCAGCACCAGCAGCAGCGCGTTGACCGCACACCAGCTCGAGATTCCATGCTTCATCGTCGCGCCATCCCTCATTCTAGAACGCCTCCGTAATACCGATGGAAAATCGCCAGTTCTCGTACCCGACGGCGAAGTCCAGCCGGATGGGCACGAGATCGTCGCCCTTCTCCGTGAAGTACCGGATGCCGACGCCCACGCTCGGCCGCAGGTACTTGAACTGCAAGGATTGCAGGTCGTCGTCCACCACGCCCGCCCCGGCGAACCCCACCAGACTCCAGCGGCGCATCGCCTGCCAGCGCCACTCGCCCTGGACGGCCAAGAGAGTGTCGTCGAGCCAGCGGTCGCTCGGGTAGGCGCGGGCAAACGAGTCGCCGCCCAGCGACGGTAGGCGCCAGAAAGGGGTGCCGTCGTTGGCGCCCTCGACGTAGAACTGCCCGGCCAGGATATGCGTCGCGGCAATGCGGCGATAGGCCCGCCAGTCCAGCGAGGCGAGTAGGAAATTGTAGCCGTCGGAGTTGGTCCCGACGAATTGCATGATCCGCGACTGGATGTACCAGCCTTCGCTGGGCTGGTAACGACTGTCGCGGCGATCCCAGTCGAGGGCCAGGCCCAGCCCGATGATGGCGCCGCCGGTCGTCCCCAGCACATTGCCGGTCTCCAGTTGCCCGCCGTCTTCGAGACTGGTGGTGTTGTGGTGCTGGTACTCGAGCCGCGGACCCAGGGCCAGGGGCCGTCCGAACAGTCGCCAGGTGGTCTCGGCAAAGGTCCCGAAATCTCGAGGAAGGTAGACTTCCTTGTCGCTCTCCTCGGTCTCCGGTCCGATGCCCCAGAACTCCCGCGCGAGATCGTCGTAGCCCACGCGGAACTTGGCGTAGTTGCGATTGAGGTTCCAGTGGAAGTCGGTGTTGAGGATGAAGCGCCACTGACCCTTGGTCGTGCCCATGATGGACACGCCGAGCTCCGACGTGAGCGATTCCTCGTCGCCCTTGATGGTGTACGGCAGAACCGTTTCCACGCCGATGCCCAGGCCCGTGCGCTCGGAGGCCGTGGCGTTGGGCACCCAGACCAGACCGTAGGCGCGAAGCTTGGGCGGCCACAACTGCACGTTGACGGTCGAGTCGTTCAGGTCGAGGCGCGGGGTCGCGGTGGAGTCGGCGTCGGCGGTCTGGCCGGGAGCCGGGTCCGCCATCAGAAGGGCCGCGAAGACTGCGATAATCGTGAGGATCCGCATCAATCGGTGACGAAGCAGTCGCCAGATACCGGCGGGACGAGAGCATTGTCGAGCATGTTCGGGAGCCTTCCGTTGCTGCCAGGATCGGGCATCGGAAGCGGTCTGGCAACCTCGGAGGCGGAAGCGCGGTGCCGGCTGGAACTCGTTTAGGCCAGCCGGAAGTAGAACGCTGCAGCGTGATAGAGCGCATACACCGTGGTCGCCACCATGACGCGGCGGTCCATGATCACACGGCGCGTCGAGGCGACCAGGCGATTGATGGGGTTGTTTCGCGCCAGATCGGCGATGGCGCCCGGACGCCGCTGCTCGTACGCCTCCTGGCCCCAGGCCAGGCGGGGATCGCGAGGATCGCGGCGGCGACCCTCCTCCAGGTAGCGGTAGCCCTTCTCGATGCGCGAACCCAGCAGATTGACGTAACCCAGCGCGAACCACCCGCAGCCGCGACGCGGCGCCAGGGCACGCGAGCGCTTGGCCAGTTTCTCGGCCGTGGCGAACTGACCGCGACCCGCGGCCACACACACTGCCAGGGAGGCCAGGGGCTCCGGATCGCGAGGATGCTCCCGCACCAGCCGCGCCAGGATCCGCTCGGCGGCATCGTACTCGCGGTTCTCCAGCATGCGATTGGCCTCCCGCAGCGCGCCGTTGCTGGCGGCCGGGTTGTCCGATCCCACTTGAAGCAATTCGCCCGGAGCCCGGGGGCGCTGGCGCTGTTCTGCAACGTGAACCTGCATGCTGCAACTCCGATTCGTCGTCCATGGGGGCCGGGTTTTCCTTAGGCTTCCTCGCGATTCCCTCTCGTCGCCATTGCGAGCCCCACTCTGTCCGACCACTGCAAACGGCAGGCCAGACACACCGAAGCCGGCCCCGTGGACCGGCCTCGGAAACGATGAGCCATCATGAGCAACGACGAGGAGGCGCTAGCGGGCCCAGCGATGCTCCCACGCCTCCGGCATGCCCTTGAGCCAGCGGTCGAACCACTCCAGCATCATGGTGCGGTGCGCCACGTAGTTCTCCCACGTGCCGGCGATGCCGTGGTCTTCCCCGGCGAAGGTCACCATCTCCACCGGCTTGCCCTGCACCTGGAGCGCGGTGAACATCTCGTACGACTCGCCCGGCGTGACGTTGGCGTCGCTGGCGCCGTGCAGGAGCAGGAGCGGCGTATTCACGTCGCCGGCGGCGTAGAGCGGCGAATGCTCGGTGAAATAGCCGGGCTCGTTCCAGGGCATGCGACCACCCACGGCCATGTCGCCGTAGGTCCAGCCCCAGGTGCCCTGGCCCCAGTAGGTGGCCAGGTCGGCGATGCCGTACATGGACACCGCGGCGGCGAACTGGTCGCTGCGGGTGACGAGATACATGGTCATGAAGCCGCCGTAGCTACCGCCGTAGCAACCGACAGCCTCGGGATTCAGCTGCGGATGGCGGGCCAGCAGCATGTCGACCCCCGCGAGGATGTCGGCCGCCGCCGCGGGTCCCCAGTCGCCGGCATGATGGTCGGCGTACTCGCCCCCGTAGCCCGTGGCGCCGCGCGGATTGATCACCAGCACGGCATAGCCGTTGGCGGCCCAGAACTGGTGCGTGGTGTTGAAGGTGCGCGAGGTGGGGCTGCTGCCGCCGTAGTAGTAGACGATGAGCGGAATGCTGGCCGCCTCGGCGTTCTCGAAATCGACACCGAGAGGACGGTATTCCCAGGCCTCGATGGTTTCGCCGCCGGGACCGGAGAAGTCGACGTCGCGGACGCCGGAGATATCGAGCCTTTCCAGCGACTCGCGGTCGGGCGCGGCCAGCTCGCGAGCGGTCCCGTTCAGCGGTTGGAGCCAGAGACTTCTGGGGGTCACCGGATCGCTGGCGGTGAACGCCACCCAGTCGGTGTCCGGGCTCAGCGCCCAGCCCGATCCCACGTCGCGGGCCTGGGGTAGTTCCTCGGCCTCCCACGGATCGGGCCGTGTATCCAGGCTCACCAGCAGGTCGCGACCGCCGGCGTTGGCCGGCGCCACGAGTCGACGCCCGCCGTCGCGCCAGGCCGGCAGGCCGCGCGCGCCGGAGAACGCATATCGCAGTCCCGTGGTCGCGCGCCGGAACGAGCCGTCGTTCAGGTCGAGCATCCAGATCTGCTTGTTGTAGACATTGTGCTCGGCGTTGCCGCCGCCCACTTCCTCGGGCGGGCCGACGAACGCCACCAGACGACCGTCGGGATGCGGCGTGAGCGCCTGGGGCCGCACCTCCCAACCACCGGTGAACGTGGCGGTCAGTTCATCGGCACCGGTGGCGAGATCGAGAACGCGGATCTCGGTGCGGAACCACGGACGCAGCACCTGCGGCACGGTGCGCGCGTAGATGATGCGCTTACCGCCGGGCAGCCAGGCCGCATCGTCGAGAACGTGATCGCCGGGCTGGGTGAGCACCCGGCGCAGACCGGTCTCCAGGTCGACCAGTTGCAGATGGGGACGCGGCGTCCAGTCGGTCACGCGTTCGCGGAGGGCGTCCCAGCGGCGCTGAGCATCGTCGGGATCGTCGGCTTCCAGACCGCGCTCGGTGGCCACGAGCAGGCGCCGACCTCGCGGGTCGAGCTTCGCGAATCCGAGTCCGGGCTCGTCCGTGACCAGGGTGCGCATGGGGCCGCGGGGGGCGGTCCAGAACAGGAGGTCGGTGCCGTCGGCGCCGCTGCGTCGAAGCAACAAACGTTCGCCGTCGGGCGTGAACGCCACCGGCCTGGCCTTCGGCCCGCCCAGATCGGCGGCCACGAGCTGGCCGCGACCATCCACCACCTGGACCTGACCGCGACGGCCCTCGCCGGTGGCATCGCGCCGCGAGGCGTTGTAGGCGACGAGGCGTCCCTTGGGGGCGACCGCGATGCTGCCGATGCTCGACACGGCGCGGGCACGGTCGAAGCGGCTGAGGTCGAGACGCGGCTCGGTGTCCCAGGTCGCGACAGCGGCGCCGTCGACGGACAGGCTCACGGCATCGCCACCCTGGTCGGTCACCACGCGGACGAGAACGAAGCAGGCGCCGCCGGGCACGGCCACCGCACCGTCGACCGACTCGCCGTCGATCCAGATCTCGGCGTTCTCACCGGCGTCCAGGGTGAGCTCGGCCCAGCGGTCGGTCACCAGGCGGGCGGCCAGCCACCACACGCCGGGATCCGGGAGCGGGAGCGCGCCCGACTCGGCCGTCACCTGGGTCCACTTGAGTTCGCCGGATTCGGGGAACCCACCGTGCAGATCGATCTCGGGCACGGTCTCGCTGGTAGCGTGGACTCGCACGTCGAGATCTCCGGCCGGCGGCGTCGGCAGCGGGCCGAGCCGAAGAGCCTGAGTGGCTGGAACGGGGTCGGCAACGACCACGAGGGGGATCATCAGGACAGCGGCGAGACAGACGAGAGAACGCATGCCGGGCTCCGATCGGGCTGGAAACGGGCGCAGTACCGGACCAGCGGCAACTCTAGCGGTTCCGCGCGCCGGATGCCAGCGATTGAGATCGGTGACGATCGCCCTTATCATGACGCGTGCCACCATTTCCGAAGGAGCTTCCATGATTGAAGTCGGTCTCGTCCTTGGCGGCGGCGGCGCCCGCGGCTACGCCCACATCGGTGTCCTGAAGGCGCTGGAAGAACGCGACATCAAGCCCGTGGCCATCGCCGGCTGTTCCATGGGCGGCATTGTCGGCGCCATGTACTGCAGCGGCCGCACCGCCAACGACATGCTCGAGCGGGCGCATGACTTCAAGTTTACCGAGCTCATCGACCGCGGCGACAGCGAAGGACTCATGCGCACGACGAGACTGGAAAAGCGAATGCGCGAGAAACTGCCGGCCACCTTCGAGGAATTGACGATCCCGCTCAAGGTCACCGCCTGCGACATCCAGGAAGGCGTCCAGGTCGTGTTCGACAGCGGCGACCTGCCCGCCGCCGTTCGCGCCACCATCTCTCTGCCGGGCGTCTTCCCGCCGGCCCGAGTGGGCGACCGCATCCTGCTCGACGGCGGCCTGGTGAATAACCTGCCCGTGGACATCATCCGCGCCATGACCCACCGTCCGGTGATCGCCGTGGACGTGGGCGCCCCGCCCGATCGCAAGCTCGACTTCGAGAATCGCAGCTCGTGGTTCGAGATCATCAAGACCCGCAGTTTCAAGCGGCCTCTCATCATGGAGATCGCCATGAAGGCCTACGACATCCCCCAGCGGCTATTGACCGACGCTCGCGTGGCGCTGAATCCGCCGGACATCTTCGTGCGCCCGCCCATCGATCCGGAGATCAAGGTCGAGGACTTCGACGAGTGGGAGCAGCCGTTCAACGCCGGATACGAGGCGATGCACGTGGCGCTGGAAGAGCATGGGGCCGACATTGGGTTGGAGGCCTAGGACCGGACCTTGATCCTGGGTCACTTGCCGACGAGACGCGTGCCCGCCAGCATGTCGTGCCAACCCCGGCTCGGACACCAGAGTGCCCGAACGATTCCAGCGTGGAACACGAGACTGCTGACCATCATCGTCGCCAGCGCCAACGTCGTTGCCCATCCTTGCAGGAAGTGGCCATACCAATGGCCGGCCAAGGACACGGTCGGCGTGCCCGGATCGGCTGCGGTCGCAGCGGCCCAACCGCTTCCGCTGAAGGCGATGATCAGCGGGATCACGTGGATCAATGCGGGGAGCCAGACGAGTAAGGCCCTCGCCAGACAACGCAGCCGACCCGCCCTGGCCCCGGATCGTGTGACGATGGCGATGCCGAAGCCTCGCATCATGGGACCGGTTCCCGCCAAGGCCGTCATCACCAGGGCCGGCACCGCGACGAACGCATATCCGAGCATACCGGCGTGCATGGCGAGCACGATGGCCCGGACGCCCGCCCCGCTCCCGTTGAGAACGGCCACGAAGGGCAAACCGGAAAAGAGCGCGGAGACCAGGCCGAAGGTCGCGGCCAGGTGAAGGAGTCGTTTGCGGCGAGTCAGCGGGCCATACTCGCGGTGGTGCTCCCCCAGTCGATCGAGGATCCCGGATATCTCAGGAGTGGCGATCGTTTCGGACAGCAACGAGTCGAGGAGCTCCTGCTGTTGAGCTGACAGTGGGTTCTCGGCGGCCGCGCCGGTGCGGTCGCGTTGTTCCAGCCAGTCGCGGATCAGATCGCGCACGAAGCCCGGCCATTCTGCACTTTCGAAGAACCTGCTTGGCCGATCGACTCCCTCCGGCGAATCGGCGGGAAACTCCAGCAGTTTCAGTTGCCCGTATCCGTCGACCCACAGCTGGTCGGTCGACAGATTCCGGGGCCGATCGCCACGTTCCTCGCCAAGCCTGATCTCGCCGAGGAGATCGGCGAGAAGTGCCCCGAACTCCCGCCAGCCGGCGTCGCGGCACCGGGAATTTCGCCACCCCGCACCGCTCGGTGCATCGAAGGCATCCCAGGTCGTGTCGTCGAGGCGACCGCTCATGAGCCAGCTCAGCCGCGTGGCCCGGATCTCACCGCGCCGGCCATCCTCCTGCGCGTCGGTGGTGCGCCGAAGATGAATCCAGACATCGCGATCCAGGGCACGGTCCCAGGCAGCGAGCAATCCCGCAGTGGTCGTCATCCACAGAATCCGTCGCACCTCGTAAGGCCCGACCCGATCGGGTACGTCCGCGGGAAGCGGCGCGGGCCCGGTTTCAATGACCGGTGCATCGGCAACCGCGATCCGGGGCTGGAGGCTGGACACGCGCACCACCCGGGTTCCGCTCAGGACGCCGTGAATGGCGGCGTATCCGTTCCGCCGCCGCATTGTCACGAACAGTGCGGCGAGCACGGCCAGCGATATGACCTGCTGCAGGGGGCCGGACTCGATCCTCGTGAAGGCAAGCGCGATCTCGGGAATGCTGCTGAGGGAGAAGAGTCCGCTCCGGATGACGGACTGCCGCCACGAGATCTGATTGCCTTCGGTGGTCACGACCCGCATGCGCAGCAAATACTTGCCCGGAGTCGTCGACCATCTCTTCTCCATGACGACGTAAGCAATGAAGAACACGACCGAAATGGCGACCAGCAGCCAGGGAGGCGCCGTCAACTCCCCCGCGGCGGCCCAGGTCCGGTCGTCGGCCATGGACATGGCCGCCCCGATCAATCCGAACAAGAGCGCGTCGAACACGCCGGCCGCGAGTCGGACGATCGGCCTGGCGGGCCGGCGACCGTGAGACGAGAACCGAAGCAGTGCCTCGCGCAACGACAGGTAGTCCTGGTAACGCTCGTCCGGATCGCCCGCCAGCATCCTTTCCATGACCTTCTGCAGGTCCCGCGGCACCGTCACGCCGTGCTCCTCCATGGACTTGCACGGAGCGCCCGAGGTGATCTTGGCGATGAGGTCGCCCACCGCGACACCTTCGTGGGGAGGCGAGCCGGTCAGGAATGCGTAAAGGGTCGCGCCGGCGGAGTAGATGTCGGCGCGAAAATCGACCTCGAGCCCGCGGATCTGTTCGGGCGAGGCATAGGCGGGCGTCCCGAGGACCGTGCCGGTCATCGTCAGATCGGTCGTTGCCTCCAGCGTTCGCGAGAGGCCGAAGTCGCCGATCTCGAGCCGGCCGTCGTGGTCCACGAAGCAGTTCGACGGCTTGATGTCGCGGTGGACGATCCCGTGCCGATGCGCCGCTTCGAGTCCTTCGAGCACGTCCAGGATCAGGTCGACCGCCTCGCGCCACGCCACGGGCCCCTCGGCTTGCAGCCGGTCGTTCATGGTGCCGCCGGGCATGACCTCCATGAGCATGCACAGCTGACCCTCGATGGTCTCCGCCCCGACCACCCCCACCACGCGGGGATGGTTGAGCGATGCGGCGAGTCGGCCCTCGCGCTCGAAACGGGATGCAGCGTCGGTGGAGGCCTGGCGGGTGAGTCGCAACATCTTCAGCGCCAGGCGATGGCCGTCCGTCAGACGCTCCACCAGCCAGACCTCCGCGAAGCCGCCCTCCCCCAGCCGCTTCTCCAGCCGGTAGTCACCCAAGACCAGGCCCGGCTCCAGATGCACCGAGGCGCCTCGCCGGATCGCGTCGCCGGACGGCGCGGGTGTCAGCGGTTGCGTCGCGTCGGGATCGGAGGCGATGGTCTGGTCGGCGTCGTCACGCTGGAGGTGTTCCGGGGACGATGGACGTTTGCGGCGCTCTTGCAACGCGACCTCCCGGCCCGGGCGCTGGCCCGTACGGGCGGCGCGGACCGATCTGGAATCACGGGACGATCAATCGACGTGAAGCGCGCTGTCATACCATCATGTCGCCGACGATTTGGCGATATTGCCATTCATAGCAGTTAACCATCGCGGCTTCGCCACCGCCAGCAGACCCTAGATCTCGAACCCCTTGCCCAGGCTCGGCACATGCACGTCCGCGCCCAGCACGTCTCGCAATTCTCCCGCGAACTTCGCCGAGGAATCCGGCTCCCCATGAACCACGAACACCTTACCCGGCGGCTGCGGCGCCGTCCCCAGCCACCGCAGCATCTCGCTGCGGTCCGCATGGCTCGACAGCCCATGCATAATCGCGTGCCCACACTCCACCGGCCAGTTGTCGCCGTGGATCCGCAGCGTCTTCGCCCCGTCCTGCAGCGAGCGACCACGCGTGCCGCGCGCCTGGTATCCCGCCAGCAGAATCAGATTCTCCGGCCGGCCCAACCGTCGTATCAGATGATGCAGGATCCGTCCGCCCGACATCATGCCGCTCGACGAGATGATCACCATGGGGCCTTCCCGCGTATTCAGCTCCTTCGACTCGTGCACCGTGCGGCAGAGACGCACCTCACGGGGAAACAGCCGGCTGCGACCGTCCTGGATGAGATCGTCGTCGAGATTGGTGTCGTAGAGGTGGCGGCCGTAGATGAGCGTCGCGTCCACCGCCATGGGACTGTCCACGTAGATGGGGACCTCGGGCAGCTCGCCGGCTTTCATGAGGTCGCGCAGGATCAGGGTCACCATCTGCACCCGGCCCACGGCGAAGGCGGGAATCAGCACCACACCCTTGCGCCGGATGGTCTCGCCGAACACGCGGCGGATCTGGTCGGCCACCGGTTCGTGATCGTGCTCGCGATCGCCGTAGGTGGACTCGATCACCAGCACGTCGCACTCCGGCAGGGGATCGGGATCGCGGTGCAGCGGCACGCCGTAACGACCCACGTCGCCGCTGAACACGACGGTCTGTTCACCGGCCGCCGACGGCACGCGCAGTTCCACGAATCCGGCGCCGAGAATGTGCCCGCTGTTGCCGAACCGGAATCGCAGCCCGTCCCCCAGGTCGACCCACTTATCGAAGTCGTGGGGGCGGAACAGTTGCAGCGAGGCCAGGGCGTCGACGCTGGTGTAGAGCGGCTCCGCCGGATCGTGCTTCGAGTAGCCCTTCTTGTTGGCCCAGGCCGCATCTTCCTCCTGGATGTGGGCCGAATCCATGAGCAGCAATTGGCACAGCTCGCTGGTGGCGGCGGTGGCATGCACGGGCGCCTGCAACCCCAGCCGCACCGCGCGAGGCAGCCAGCCGGAGTGGTCGATGTGCGCGTGGGTCAGGATGACGTGGTCGATCGCGCCGAGATCGAAGGGGAGATCGGCCCAGTTGCGCCGTCGTAGTTCCTTGAGCCCCTGGAACAGACCGCAGTCGATGAGGATCCGGCGGCCGTCGTCCAGTTCGATCAGGTGCTTGGAGCCGGTGACGCAGCCGGCGGCTCCGTGGAACGAGAGGCGCATGATCATCCCTCCGGATCGTGGTTCGTGGAGCGGCGAATCGCGAAACTAGCACATGCCGTGGTCAACGCACCACCGCGAGCTTGGCCGTCACCACGTCGGTTCCCATCTGCACGCGCAGCAGATACACCCCCGCCGCCACCAGGCGACCGCGGGCGTCGCGGCGGTCCCAGACGAGTTGCTGCTCGCCCGCGGCCAGCTCCCCGCGATGAAGGCGCCGCACCCGACGGCCGCGCAGGTCATGGATGTCGACCGCCAGCGGCCCGGACCTCGGCAGGGCCAGGCGCACCGCCATGGGACCATCCCCCGGATTGGGCGTGACGCCGCGCAGGAGCAGCGCGCCGAGCCCGTGGTTCGGCGCCGCCGTCGGAATGTTGGGCGCGCCCGGCGTGGGCACCGGAAAGAACTCCCACTGATTACCGCCATCGGGCAGGCGGCCCTGGCTGACATCGGCGGTCTGCGGCCCGTACGCCAAAAGGTCGATCGCCCAGGGTTCGCCGTCGTGAACAGTGAAGAGACCGATGAACTCCCCACCCGCCGCCAGCTTGAACGAGGCATGCAGCGGACCCTGGTCCGCGTCCTCGTCGCACCACACCAGCAGGTGCCCGCCCGGCTCCAGCCTGCCCGCGGGCAGGGGCCATTTCAGCAGATCGGCGAGATCGTCGGTGAGGTACAGGCCCTCCAGGTCCACGGGATCCGGTCCGGCGTTGTACAGCTCGAGCCAGTCGTCGAACTCTCCCATTTCATCCTGGTTGACCGCGTCGTTGTCGGCCAGGAATTCGTTGACCACCAGGTCGGGGACCGGCGGCTGCCCGGCCAGTGCCAGCCAGTCGTGGATCACGGTCTGTCCGCCGTCGGCAACGTGCCGGAGCTGGTACCAGACTGTGGCGCCGAAGGGCACGGCGGTATCCTCGAACCGATAGGTACGCGCGGTGTCGCTGTACGCGGAGCCGACGAGCTGAGCATGGGTCGTGTAGTCGGCGATCCAGGTGAGCGCTTGGGGATCGTTCACCGCCCGCCAGACCTCGAATCCCGCGTTGTCTCGCTCGCGCTCGGTTCGCCAGTTGAGGACGTTCCGGCTCGGCCCCTGCGTGGCCGTGAACGCGCTCAGCTCCACTGGCGCCATGTGCTCGTCGAGGAACTGGTCGAGTTGATCGACCACCACGGGGTGGCGCTGGCCGAGGATGTCCTTGTAGGTCTGGAGATCGCCCTCGACACCGCCGAGATCGGAGTACGGATAGAAGCGGGACGCGTGCAGCGGGACCTCGGGCGCGAACACCGCCAGCACCGAATCCATGCGCGCCTCCATGGCGGAAACGGACATGGGCCCGGTGAGGAGATTGCGGGCGCGGGCGGCGAACAGGGTTCGATACTCGGCGTTGCCCATGAGCTGGCTGAAGATCCGGCAGTAGGGACGCGCCAGCGAGTAAGGCGGGAAGTAGCCGAACGCCGGCCAGTAGCTTGCGTACTCGTCGGCGTCGTCGGCCGAGAAGTAATGGAAGAGATCGGAGTCGATATTCTGACCGAAGATGATGTTGTCCTGATCCCACATCACCGTGCGCCAGCGGCCATCCGGCAGGTGCACCAGGACCAGGTTGTGGAAGAATCCGTTCTCGCCGCTGCCGGCGATGATGTTGATGAGCAGCCAATCGGTGTAGGCCTCGAGGTCGAGCCGCAGACCGGCCTCCACGAAGAACGTGTGGGCAGCGGGATCGGTCCAGGTGTCCGCCCATTCGAGAAAGGCCGGCCAGGCGTCGGGGTCGCCGTGAATGGTCTCGCCGTCCTTCACCATGTCGATGTCGTCCGCATCCAGGCCCAGGGTGACCGTGGCCCACTCGTCGTCGAGCCGCTCGCGCAGAGCGTACGCGCCCCAGTATTCACCGTTGAGGTAGGCGACACACGGCGTCCAGCGACTCGTGAGATGCCCCAGGTCGCGGTAGAGGCTCGTGGCCCAGTGATCCTTGATCAGGAACTGGCTCCACACGGTCTGGCGCAGCATCAGTCGGGCGCTGGTGGTGGGGCCGTCGCCGAAAAAATCGTGGACCAGCGGTTCCTGGCCGTCGCGATCGAGGTACAGGCGCAGGGACTTCTGGGGCAGGCAGCGGGTCCAGCCGCCGTTGATGCGCAGCCCGACCGGTCGGTCCACGAGGGGCGCGCCGCCGGCATCCCAGATCGTCAGGTCGGCCGAGCGTTCCCAGTCGTTGCCACGCTGGTCCCAGTTGGGTTCGGTCACGCCCCAGACGTAGAGGCCCGTCGCATGGGACCAGAGCCCCTCGACGCCGCTGGTGATGTTCAGGACCGGCAGGCCGTGAGCTCCGGGCACGAGCGTCGGTTCGGGGGACGGGATCGCCCACAGCGAATCGATCTGACCGCTGTTTCGACCCTGGAAGACACCCAGCACCGGGTCGGTCTCGTTCCAGGTGAACTGGCGACGGAAGATGAAATCGGTGACCCGCTCGAACCGTGGGTCGCCGCCCACGAGATCCAGGGGCTCGTCGCCCACGAAGGTCCCGGTGATGCTGCCCTCGATCACGCTTGCCGGCGGCTCGTACCAGCCGAAGGTCACCGCGCGGTGATTCCAGATCTGCTCGATCTCCAGGGCGACGGCCGGCACGACGACCCCGGTCGCGACGGCGACGAGCATCACGATGAATGGCCACAACCAGCGCACGACATCCCCCGGGTCTTCTTCTGGAAAGTGCGGACGTGATCCTAGCACAGATCGCCCCCGGCTTCACGAGTCCGCCGGTTGCTCTCCCATCGCGGATCGGCGACACTGCAACGGTAACGCGACCCCGTCCGAGAGGAACGACCATGGAACGCCGCCGAGAACACGTCCGCCTGCTGGCGATCTTTCACTTCGTCTATGCCGGCGCCGTCCTGCTGGGCACGCTCGTGCCCATCGTCTGGTTGTCGCTGGCGACGGTCTGGTGGCCGGAACTGGCCGACGAGGCCCGCCACTCGGCCGATGGCCGGCCCGCGTTGGCGGCCGGCACGCTGGGCCTCGCCATGGCGAGCATCGGCATCATGATGGCCTGGGTCTGGGCCCTGGTCCTGGTCTTCGCCGGACGCAGTCTGCTGGCCCGACAGCGCTACACCTTCTGCATGGTCGTGGCCGGATTGACCTGCCTGAGCATCCCGCTGGGCACGGTGCTGGGCGTGACCACGCTGATGATCCTCAACCAGGAAGAGACGCGCCGACTGTTCGCCGTGGACCCTTCCTGACCTCGCCGTCCCGATAAGAGAACGACCGCGCCCCCGGCAAATCCCGGAAGCGCGGTCGTCGTTTCGTAGCGGACGGTTCGATCTAGGTGTCGATACCGGCCCGGAACCTGGTCAGCGTATGCTTGAACGCTTCGTTATCCGGCGCCAGCTGCACAGCCTTGGTCTCCAGCTCGATGGCCTTGTCCACCTCGCCGAGCTTGAAGGCGATCTCGGCCGCCGTGTCGAGGATGTTGGCCTTCTCGCCGTCGTTGCTCGCCAGCTCGACGCCCTGCATGGCCAGCTTGTAGGCTTCCTGCAGGTTCAGGTCGTTCTCGAAGCACCACCAGGCGTACTGGTTCAGAGCGGCGGGATCCTGCTCCCAGCCCTCGGCGAGGGTCTCGCGTTTGAGGGTGAGCGCCTTCTCGGGATCGTGGTGAATCATCAGGGCCTCGTCCACCAGCAGTTCCTTGCGATAATGCTGCACCGCTTCCTCGTCCGAATCGGCGGTGGCGACCAGAGCCTTCTTCAGCACCGGCACGTAGTGCTCCTCGTCGCCCACGCGGCGGATCACGCTGGCCACCATGAGCACGTCGTCCATCTCGGAGTTGGGATCGTTGAGGATGGCCTCACCCTCGCCCAGCAGCATCTGCGGATCGGTGTCGCCGGTGCGCAGTCCGTAGTACATGGACATGAAGATCTTGCCGCGCAGCTCGGTGGCCGCGTCGGGATTCAGGGCGGATGCCTTGCGGTAGTAATCCACCGCATCCACACTGGCGAACATGGCCTCGCTGTACCGTCCGAGCCTCATGGCCAGATCGTAGCTGGGCTCGGCCTTGAAGCGCCGCTGCTTCTCCTCGATGGTGGTCATGTCGGCCCGGGCCTGGTCCACCATGCCGATGAACTCGTCGACCCCGGGATACCCGGCCCAGCGATCGGTGACCTCACCGGCATCGTTGACCATGGCGAACGTCGGGTACACGCCCACTTCGTACTTCTTGGCCAGGTCCACTCCCGCGCCCTTTTCACAGTCGTTCTTGAGCAGGATCACGTTCTCGAGGTAGGCCTTGAGCTTGGGGTCTTCCTTCGCCTCACGGGCGAAGACCTTGCAGCCGCCTCACCACTCGGTGAAGAAATCGATGAGGATGGGCTTGGCGTGCTTCTCGGACAGGGCCACGGCCTCGTCCCAGGTGGTGGCGTCGTACTCGCCAGCCACGGCCGGTAGCGCCAGCGCCACCAGCATCAGGGCCAGCGCGGGGATGCGCTTGGACATGGAAGACCTCCGATCGAGTCTACGTTTCGGGTGCGCTCGTGGAACGCATGTTTACGCCGTCGGTGCCGTTCTGGATGCAGAAGTTACGCCCGGTCACGCCCATATGGCGCGACGGCGGCGTTGCCCGTGCGTGTTCAAAACGTGTAACCCATTTCCGGAAGGAAAGCTACGAGATCAGTAGCCATTCGAGGTACGCGAGGCTCACGCGCCGCAAGGGGGCCCCCGCGGGCTCGATCGGCCTTTTCCGGGCGGGTTAGCCACCTGCGGGAAAGGAGGTTGACGCACACGACAAGTGAACGGAGATTACCGGAGAATTTCAGTTAGAAACCGACACGAACCTACGCAGCGGGGGTTGCCAGTCATGAGCATCAGCAAGCAGTACCTCAAGACGAGACCGGTCAGCAAGGTCACCTTCCGGTTGCCGGCCACGGTGGCCGGCGATGCGGGCCAGGCCGCCTTGGTGGGCGAATTCAACGGCTGGGATCCGCAGGCCACCTGCATGCGCCGGCTGAAGAGCGGCGAGTTCAAGGTGACCCTGGATCTGGACGTGGGTCGCGAGTACCAGTACCGCTACCTGCTGGACGGCGCCAACTGGACAAACGACGACTCGGCCGACCGTTACGTTCCGGCCGGTATGTCGGATACCGAGAACTGCGTGGTCGTGGTTTGAGATGCCGTACGGCAGGACATCGAACCCCCTCCTCGCCCCATGAGGAGGGGGGTTTTCCAGCTCATGGCCACGCTCCCCCCTTGGCACGGGCACGCCCATGCTCTAAGATTTCCGGGAATGACTCCACTCGGTGACCAGCGAGGAATAGATGGGGATGTTTGAACGTAAACCTCTGCGAACAGACGTGAGCGCAGAGATTCTCGGCCGCATCATCGACGGCCGTATACCGTCCGGTACCCGGATCAATGAATCGCATCTGTCGTTGGAGTTGGGTATCAGCCGTACGCCTTTGCGCGAGGCCATGCTCTGCCTCACCACCGAGGGCACCCTCGCGTCGGACATGGGTCGGGGCTTCCGGGTTCCCCACCTCGCCGGGCGTGAGATCAGCGATCTTCTGGCGACCCTCGCGGTGACCTTGCCTGCAGCGGTCCGCCAGGGTCCCGTCAATGCGGGTGACGACCTGAAGGCTCATCTCGAGGCGGGCAATCTCATCGGCCGCGCCCGCATGGCGACCGACGATCCCGGCGCGGTCTGCGAGAACATCTACAAGCTCCTGTGCGGTTTCTGCCAGGAAAGCCCCAACGATGTCATGAAGGGTCAGTGCAAGGTTCTGGTGCGCAAGTGTCTGCGCTATCTCTTCGAGGCGCACGCCCGCGGCTGGAATCCGGAGCCATTGCTCAATGCCATGGATGCCAGCCTCGACCGCCTGCGACAGGGCGACAGGCTTGCAGCGGCCGACCTTCTCGGCCGCGCTCTGCGTGAACTCGGCACGGACCTCGCTCAACGTTTCCCGGCGGAGGTGGGCGGCCAGGCCTGACCGCGGAGGGGAGAGTGGCACTGTGGACCTGACAATAGCGGTCAACGGAGTCGAATTGCGGCTCGGCGACCCTGTCCGCCCGGACGACCTTTCGAAGGCCGGCCTGGGCAAGGTTCCCCGCTGGAAGCGCCTGTTGCGAGGCCAGTCGGGTACCGATCAGTGGTGGCGCGCCGACGACCCCCGCGTGATCTGCTTCGACGGCTCGGTGGAAATCTATCCCTGCCAGCATGGATATCTCGACCCGGATCGACGCTGGGGCACCGGCTGCCTGGTGGCCACCAGCAACGGTCGGGTGGATCGGGTGGAGATCCGGGTCATCGATGGAAAGTACGCAGCCGGAAACATCTTCGGGCGCTTCGTCGATGCGGGATGCCAGTTGCTCGGTGAACCGGAAAGCCGGTTCGACGGGGAGGCCGTCTGGCGCCCCAACGGCTGGCACGTGGACGCCATCATGGAACCGGACGCAGTCAACGTCGCCTTCCACCTGCAAGTGGCGACCGACTAGCCCGACTCCTGCTCCAGGATTCGATCCAGGTACTCGAGGCCCCCGGTCAGGTCGCCGAATCCCCCATCGAGCTGGACCTCGTAGCAGCGGCGCAGCAGTTCGCCGTATCGTTTGCCCGGCTTCACGCCGCGCTCCACGAGGTGGCGTCCCTGCACCAGGGGCTCCGGACGCCCATCCATCACCTTCAGTTCGAACGACCGTTCCTCCAGCCAGCGCACCGCCGCCGGGTCGCGATCCGAGGCCGGGCCGCGTCCGCCGCGGTCGGCCCGCACCACGCGTAGCAAGCGATCGATGCGACCGTTGTCGCTCGCCAGGCGCCGGATCGCGCTGTTCTTGGCATGCTGGTCGTGAAGCGATACGGGACGGCCGTGATCGCGCACCAGGGGCCACACCTCGCGCGCCAGCGACGGCTGGCTGGTGAGGTCGGTCACGAAGCCGTGAACCAGCGCCTCGGACTGCTCGGCATGGCCGGGAGTGCGGATGCGGCCATCGGGTTCGGTCTGCTGCACGAGCGGTTTGCCCAGATCGTGGCAGAGCACGGCGAGTCCCACGATGACGTCCTCGGTCTCGTCACCGATGCGTTGATCGGCGAAAACGTCGAGGGCCAGGCCGGTGTGGGTGTAGACGTCGCCCTCGGGATGGTGCACCGGATCCTGCGGCAGACCGTCCAGGGCCGCCAGCGGCGGGAAGTGCTCGAGCCAGCCCGTATCGCGCAGGAACGCCAGGCCGAGCGACGGCCGCCGTCCCTGCAGCAGGAGCTTGCGCCACTCTTGCCAGATGCGTTCGCGGGCCAGACCCTCCGGCTCGATGGCACGGCAGAGAGCCACCGTGTCCGGCACAGCCGTGAGCTCGAAGCGGGCCACGAACTGCATGCCGCGCAGCACGCGCAACGGATCGTCGGCGAACGCGGGCGAGCAGTGGCGGAGCACGCCGGCGGCGAGGTCGGCTTGGCCGCCGAGGGGGTCCTCCAGGTCTCCGGTCAAGGTGTCGAATGCCATGGCGTTGACGGTGAAATCGCGGCGACGTGCGGCGGCCTCCAGGCCCAACTGGGGATCGCTCTGGATCAGGAACCCCTTGTGGCCCAGACCGGCCTTGGACTCGGTGCGCGGCAACGACACGTCCAGGGGCAGGCCGCGAATCTTGAGGACCCCGAACGAGCGACCTACCGCGTCGAGGTCGAAATGATCGGACAGCAACGACTCGAGGTCGGCCGCATCGATGCCGTGTACCTCGATGTCGAGATCGGCCAGGGGCAGTTCGAGCAACGCGTCGCGCACGCCGCCGCCCACGACCCAGGCGCGGCCGCCCGCATCGCGGCAGAGCCGGCACACCCGGTCGGTGGCCTCGCGCAACGCCTCGTCGGTCACCCTCAGTTCGACCATGACCGGACTCTCCCTCGCTGGCCCCGCCGTCGGACGCAGCTTACCTTTGCGCGGTTCCGTGAACCGAAACCAGGTGACCTGCATGACCGATCCAGCACAGCGCCGTCGCATCCTGCTGCCGGAGGGCTACGGCCTCGGCGCACAGGACAGTCTGCCCCGCGCCGTGACGTACATGCTGCTGTCTGCGGTCAGTTTCGCGGTGATGGGCGCCATGGTCAAGGCCGCCGGCCAGATCCCGGTGCACGAGAAGGTCTTCTTCCGCAACCTGGTGACCCTGGTCGTGACCGCGCTCATGGCCCTGCAACGGCGCTCCAACCCGTTCGGTCCCACGCAGCATCTGACGTTGCTGCTCGCCCGCTCGTTCGCCGGACTCTGCGGAGTGTACCTCTACTTCTATGCCATCGGGCACCTGAACCTGGCCGACGCCTCGCTGCTCAACAAGGTCTCGCCGTTCTTCGTGACCGTGCTGGCGGCGATGTGGCTGGGCGAGCGACTGAATCGGCGCGTGTTCGTCGGCCTGCTGCTCGCCTTCGTGGGTGCCGCGCTGGTGCTCAAGCCGGCCTTCGAACTCGAACCCCTTCCCGCCCTGGCCGGACTCGGCTCGGCCCTCGGCGCAGGGATCGCCTATACCATCGTACGAAGCCTCAAGGGACGCGAACGACCCTGGCGCATCGTGTTCTACTTCTCGCTGGTCTCCACGGTGGCCATGTTGCCGTGGCTGGTTGTCGACCACGTGTTGCCCACGGGCCGACAATGGATCTGGCTGCTGGGTACGGGATTGTTCGCGGCCGGCGGCCAGGTGTTCTTGACCCTCGCCTATCATCGGGCCCCCGCGGCGCAGATCAGCATCTGGGGCTATAACCACGTGCTGTTCTCGCTTATCATCGGGCTGGTCGTCTGGGGCGAGCGCCCGGACCTGCTCATGTACGTCGGCGGCGCGCTCATCGTGGCGGCTGCTCTCCTGAATCGCCGAGCACGCTAGACAACACGAGGTCAGCTTGGACTTCTCCCTCACCCACGCCCTGTT
>PIVY01000047.1 GCA_003353795.1 bacterium | reverse complement strand
TGACTCCCAGCGAGAAGCGGTACACGTGCTGGTTCGTCCACTGGTACTCCGTGTCCGCCCACAACTTCTCGTCGCCGGTCAAGGTGTAGGCCCACATCCACTCGAACTCCAGACCGAAGCGATGGTTGAAGGCGTACTCGGTGCCGAGGCCGCCGCCAAATGTCCAGTCGGTGCCCTTCACTGGCTCCTCGAAGATGGAGACGACCTCGGTGCCACGACCCGCGGAGGTGAGTTCCCAGGTGGTGCGTCCGGCGAGAAGCGTGAAGTACGGGTTGAAGCGGCTGGTGGGGAACCAGTTCTGCCCCACGTAGCCCAGGAGCGAGAACTCGATGCTGTCCATGGGGATGAACGACTCGGTGGTCAGCGCGTGAGACATGCCGTCGCCCTGAGGACCATCGACGGGGTCGAAGAGATCGAGGTTCTGCTGATTGGTGTCGAAGCCGAGGCCGCCGCGTGCATACCGCAACTGGATGGCGAGGTAGTCGATGAGGTGATAGCGCAGGCCCACGTCGACCGCCCAGGTCGCCGTGGTGATGTCGTTGATGTTCCGGACCTCGTCCTTGAGGATGTAGAGGGGCACCCAGTACCCGACGCGGGCGGTGAACGCGAACTTGTGCTGGTGCTTGCGCGGCAGGGGCTTCTTCTCGGTGCCGAACTCATCGGGGATGTCGTCGGGGCCCTGGCTGGTGCGCGCGAAGGTCATGCGCTGGCTGCGACCGCCGATGGACATGCTGCCCTTCATCTCGTCTCGGTCGGGATCGTAACGCCCCCAGAACGAACTCATGAACGGCGCGCCGTCGAAGCGGAAGTTGAACGAGATCGACGTATCGCGGATCACCAGATCACGCATGGCCACGGTCTCGTCGATGCTGGTGTCGGTGAGCGTGCCCTTGTAGGCGTCGGCGTCGGGCAGGACTTCCACCTGCAATTCACGCAGCTTGTCGTCCTTGTCGGGACGCGCGCTCCAGGCGCCGACCATGGGGCGGTCGGACTGGAACTGCATGCCTTCGGCGCCGGCCTGCTCCACCACACGCTTGAACTCCACCGGCACCTCGCGCTGCATGCCGGGAGCCGTCACTTCCACGGTGCCCTTGAGCGTGTCGTGGGTGTCGCGAAACCGCAGCAGGAACTTGGAGCGAACCGTGACGTCCTGGTTGGGGACCTCGGTGTCGATGTAGAAGCTCACGTCGGCGCCCTGGACGTCGAGTTGCTGGAGCTCACGGATACGGTCGGGTTCGCGGCTGTTCTTCACGGTCCCGGTCCAGGTTCCCATGCCATCCTGCTGGAGTTGCAGGATCATGATGACCTTTCCGCCGGGCCCTTCGGCCGCGGTTCGCCAGGTACCGGCGACACCTTCGGCAGCCTGGACGAAAGAAACCGTCCCGAGGACGGCAAGCAGGATCAACGACAGGAAGGACTTGATCCCGGGGCGCTTACCCACGTTCATTCCCGTTCTCCTCGTAGTCTCGTAGCAGGAAGCCTGGATCCCGTCCCGGCGGGACCATCCCGTTCCCGGTTGCCGAATCAGCGCGGACCAGTGGCCGATTTTCGGCCGCCGTTCGGAGGGGATCAGCGGCCGAATTCCGGGTGGGGCGTCCCGGAAACCTGAATGGAATATATGGGTTGGCCCATGCCTTGTCCAATGTTTGAGGCCGCTTGAACATAGGCATCAAGATCTGTATACTTATCCAGCCGCGCATCTTCGCGTGCGTCGATCGCGGTCATTTCGATGCGGGTTCTTCCGGCCACCTGGCTAGTTGTCGGAGGAGAATCGAGGACGGCCCGGCAGCGGTGGGGATGAGTCGCCCCTGCTCGTGGGCTGACCGTCTTCGCCCGCATCGATATTTTTTTTTATCCCGGGAGACGCCGCCTTGTCATGAGTCCTGCCATGAATCGACCATCCCGCGATCTGCTCCACGCCTTGCCCAAGACCGACCTACACGTCCATCTGGACGGGTCGCTGCGTCCTGCCACGGTCCTCGAGCTGGCGAGAGAGCGGTCCCTGCTGGAGCACCTGACCAGCGAGGCCAAGGTGCTGGCCGCCTGCCAGGCTCCGGAGGAGTGCGCCAGCCTCGAAGAGTATCTCGAGGCCTTCGACGTCACCCTCACCGTGATGCAGGACACCACCGCCCTGGAGCGCATCGCCTACGAACTGGCCGAGGACTCCCACCGCGAGAACGTCCGCTGGCTCGAGGTGCGCTACGCGCCCATCCTGCACCAGCGCGAGGGACTGGACCTGGACGCGGTCGTCACCGCCGTCCATCGCGGCCTCGACCGTGCGGAGCGCCAGTACGGGATCCAATGCGGCCAGATCATCTGCGGTATTCGCCACCTCGACCCCGCCGACAGCGTCCGTCTGGCCCGCCTGGCCGCGCGGTGGAACGGCAAGGGGGTCGTGGGTTTCGATCTCGCCGGCGCCGAGAAGGATTTCCCCGCCCGCGACCACCTCGAGGCCTTCGACATCGTGCGGGCCGCCAACGTCTCGGTGACCGTCCACGCCGGCGAGGCCTTTGGCCCGGCGTCGATCCACCAGGCCCTGCATTTCGCCGGTGCCCGCCGCCTGGGCCACGGCACCCGCCTCGCCGAGGACGCCGACCTGCTCCGCTGGGTCAACGACTTCCGCATCCCGGTGGAGGTCTGCCTGGCCAGCAACGTGCAGACCCGCGCCGTTCGCTCGCTGCAGGAACACCCCATCGGCCGCTTCCTGGAAGAGGGCGTGCGCGTGACCCTGAACACCGACAACCGGCTCGTTTCCGGAACCACGGTCACCAGCGAATACGCCCTGGCCGTGGAGGCGTTCTCGCTCGACCTTGACGACGTGCTCGGTCTGGTCCTCAATGGCTTCAAGGCGGCGTTCCTGCCGCTGGGGCGCAAGCGGCGCCTCATCGAACAGGTCCTGGCCGAATTCGAAGCGCTGGGGGCTCGATTCTCGGGCGAGATCACCCGACGCAGGCGGACGCTCATCTGAGGTGCGGTCCATGACCGTCGTTTCACAGACACGCTGGCAATGGTGCGAGGGTATGCTGCCCAGGGTCTCCCGCACCTTCGCACTGTGCATCCGCTTTCTGCCGGAGGACGTGCGCCGGTCCGTGCTGCTCAGCTATCTCCTTTGCCGCGTGGCCGACACCGTGGAGGACTCTCCCGAACTCGCCCCGGATGCCAAGCCCGTTCTGCTGGATCTCTTCGCCGGTTCACTCGAAGCTCCCGGATCCGACCTGTCGGCGTTCGCCGAGCTGTTCCCCGAGCGGCGGGACGCCGACGCCCGCCTGACCCATCGGGCGCGTCTGGTGGTGGACCTGCTGCACGAGCAGCCGCCCGAGGTCCAGGCGGCCGTGGTGCCGTGGGTCAAGGAGATGTGCCGGGGCATGGCCGAGTTCGCCGGACGCGAGCTGCAGCCGGGCGGGCACTTGCGGAGCCTGCAGACCGAGGACGACCTCGACCGCTACTGCTACTTCGTGGCCGGAACGGTGGGGCACCTGCTGACCGCGTTGTTCGTGGCCCAGCGTCCGGGCATCTCGGCCGAAGCGGGTCGCCGCCTCGACGAACTGGCGGAGGATTTCGGCGGCGGTCTGCAACTGGTGAACATCCTGGCGGACGTCGCTCGTGATCGGCAGCGCGGCGTGAACTACGTTCCGGAGATTCTCTGCCGCGAAGAGGGATTGACGGCCGCCGACCTGCTGAGCCCCGACCAGCATCCCAAGGCACGCGCGGCCCTGGCGCGGCTGATCCGGCGTGCCCGCCAGCGGCTGCGCCGGGCCAGGGACTACTGTCTGATCATGCCTCGCACCGAGTACCAGCTCCGACTCTTCTGTCTCGTGCCCTACTACCTGGCGCTCCGCACCCTGCGAGCGCTGGAACAGGACAGCCGCTACCCCGAGAAGGGGCAGCGGGTGAAGGTGGGGCGGTCGGCGGTGTATCGCACCGTGGCTGCCGCGCGAGTCTGCGCTGCCAGCAACCATCTGCTGCGGGCCTATGCCTGGCGGTTGGAAGAGATCATCTGATCTTCCCAGCACCGGCGGGCCGCGTAGGCCATGATTCCGAAACTCACCGCCACGTTCAGCGATTCCTTGCCGCCGTGCATGGGAATGGCCACGGTGGCGTCGCAGACGTCCTGCACCGCCGTGCGCACGCCGGTCACCTCGTGCCCCACCACGAAGCAGACGGGAAAGCGGTAGGCGAAGGTGTCGAAGGGTGCCGCCTGGGGGGCGGTTTCCAGGGCGACCACCTGGATGCCCTGGTCGCGCACGCTGCGCACGGCCTCCAGGGGGTCGCGCCAATAGTCCCAGGGCACCGTGCTGCTGGCTCCCAGGGCGGTCTTTTCCACATCCGGGCGCGGTGGGGTGGCGGTCATGCCGCAGAGATAGAGACCGGCCAGCCCGGCGGCATCGGCGGTACGGAACATGGATCCCACGTTCCAGGCGCTGCGAATATTGTCCAGCAGGCCGTAAACGGGGCACTGGCGCGGAATGTCGGCCATGGTCGCTCCTGATTCGGGTTTGTCGGATCGCTGATGACCAGCCCTAAACCCTTGCTCTGTCGAGCCGATACCGTGTCAGATGTCGGGCACTCGTAAAAAGGAATCCCACAGGCCCATGAAACGCAAGACCGTCAGTCTCTGCATGATTACGCGCGACGAGGAGGCCTTCATCGGGAAGGCCATCAAGTCGGCCCTCGCTCTCGTGGACGAGATCGTGGTGGTGGATACCGGGTCCCGCGACAATACCCGGATCATCGCCGAGGGCTACGGTGCGCGTGTGATCGACTATGCGTGGCATGACGATTTCGCCGCGGCCCGCAACACCGCTTTGGCGGCCGCGGCCAGCGACTGGATCCTGGTCCTGGATTGCGACGAGCAGCTCCAGAGCGTGCGGCCGGTGGAGTTTCAACGGTTGCTGGTCGACCCAGGCATCGCCGGCTATCGGGTCCGCACCATCGGCGCCGGTGCTGGCGAGCACGCGTCGCCGTTCCCGGATATCCCCCTCTTCCGCGCTCATCCCGACGTACGCTACCGGTACCCGGTTCACGAACAGATCGCTCCCAGCCTCACGCTGCAGGCGACCACGGACGGCCTGGTGATCGCGGACTCGCCCCTGGTGGTGGTCCACGACGGCGGCGCGGCCGACCAGCGCTCCCGCAAGCGGGATCGCAACCTGCGCCTGCTCCGCCAGGCGGTCATCGACTATCCTGAAGAACCTTATTTCGAGTACCGCCTGGGTAGCGAGACCCTGCTTCAGCTCGATGGCGAGGTCCTACCCATCGCCGGCCTCAGCACGAGCCTGGCGCACCTGGAATCGGCCTGGCGCAAGGTGGCGGCCCTGCCGCAGGACATGCGCCGACTGGTGGCGTACGGAGTCTTGCTTGCCGGCGACCTGGCCGCGGCGCAACTCGCCGCGGGCCACGCCGAGGCCGCGACGAAGACCGTGGCCACGGCCCGGGCACACTGGGGCGCCAGTCCACGCCTCGGTCTGCAGGCAGTGCGAGCCGGGCTAGCCCAGCTCGAGGGACGCGGCCAGGACGAGCCGCCTTCAGGGCTGGTCGATGACGTGCGGCGGGACCTGGCTGCGCTCATGGCACTGAACGACGAGGACAATTCCGACCTGGCGGTGCTCATTCACGGCAGTCGCGGCGACCTGGCGCTCAACGAGGGGCAGGTCGCGGACGCGGCGGAGGCCTACGAACAGGCACTGAGTCTGGATCAGCAGCACTCGGGAGCCTGGGTCGGTCTGGCGGAGTGCGCTCGCCTGGCCGGCGATCGCAAGCGTGCCCTGCGGCTCTACCTGCGTGCCGTCACGGCCAGCGAGTGGAACGTGAAGGCCTGGCACCGCGGTTGCAGCTTGATGGAAGAACTGGGATTCCACGACAACGCCCAGAGCTGGCGGGATCGGGTCAGCGAACACTTCCCCGAATGCCCCGTGGTCGACGAGCGCCCCGTAGCCGAGAGGAACGGTTCATCAGATCCGGTCGGGATCGGGGAGCTGATCCCGTAGGCTCCTGGCCTCGATGAGCACCGGATAATCCGCATCCGCGCGCTCCAATACCCGTTCCACCGAATCGAGCAGTCGCCGAGCCTCGGTGACCTGGCCCGCGGCCGCCTCGATGCTCGCCGCCACGAGCACACCCTCCGCAATACGAGGATTCACCCGCAGCGCTTCTGCCACCTGAACGCGAGCCTCGTCGTAGGCCTTCAGCGGAATCAGGTTGTAGGCCAGATGGATGCGATCGAAGACCTTGTAGTGGGGCGGCGCGTCGTCCAGGCGCTCCAGGACTTCCCGGAACAGGCGAGCCGCCTCGCCGTGCGCACCGGCCTGCTCGGCGGCCAGGGCGCGGTAGCGGTACTCGAAGATCTCCGTCCGGGCGGTGGCCGTGGCGTCGGTGCCGTACCACTTCTCGCCACGCACGATGGATTTCATCGAGTCGAGATGGACCGTGGCCGCGGCGGTCTGACCGGTTCCCAGCAAGTACCGCAGACGCACTCCGCCTTCTCGCTTGTGGTCGGGGTTATCGGCCAGGTAGCGCTGCGCGTATGTCTCCAGATCCCCGGTGAGGCGATGCTGGAACAGGTGATCGATGAGGCCGAACTCCAGTTCGTCGCCCACCGCGCTGCCGGCGATCTCCGCGTGCACCCGGTCCAGCAATTCCAGACCGCTGTCGACCTGTCCGCGCATCAGGTAGACCCAGCCGATGTTGCGCTGGGAGTAGAAGAACAGGGGATCCTTGGCCAGCGCCGTGCGGAACTCCACCTCGGCTTCTTCGTAGCGGCCGACGGTCATGAGGACCTCGCCGAGGGAATCGTGGGGATTTGCGAGACCGGGGGCCACGAAGGCATAGCGACGCATGGCTGTCTCGGCCTCGTCGTAATTTCCCTGTCCGAGATAGAGGTATCCCAGGAAGTTGTAGGCGGCGGCATAGTTGGGATTGATCTTCAGGATGCGGTCGTAGAGTTCCTCGGCACGATCGTAATCCATGTTTCCCTTGGCGATCTCCGCGTCCACGAGCAGCACGATGAGGTCGTTGGCAAGCGGACCGTCCTTCGCCTCGGCGAGCAGCGAGTCGCGGTGGGAGTGGAACCTGGAATAGTCCGATAGCGAGAGGCGTACAGCCAGCAGCAGGCGGGCATCCTCGTCCGAAACCAGGTACGTGAGGCTGTCGGCCACGGCGTAGTGATCCTGGCTGGACTGATGCACGCCAAGGCGACGATTGAGTTCCGCAAGCGCCACGTGGGCCATGGACAGTCCCGGATCCAGGGCGATGGCGACCTGCAGCATGCTGTCGGCCTCGGAATACCGGAACGCGTGCAGGAGCGCCTCGCCTTCCTGGTAAGCCGCCCAGGCTTCACGGTTCTCGGTGTAGGCCACGGCCGGATCTCGCTGGCTGAGGAACATGCCGACGGCGATCAACGCCACGGCGGCAACCAGGATGATCGGAGCGATGCGCTTCATGACGCCTCCTTGGGGGTGGCCTGATCGTAACCGGCCTCGGCCCTGGCAGCTGTCGGCACCGATGCACGGGATGCCGGAGCCATCTTCAGGGCGATGAGGGTGATGTCGTCCTCGGCCTCTCTACGGCCGCGGAACAATTGAAGTTCCTTATCTATTTGAGGAATCAGGTCGGCCACGTCGAGGTGCCGGTGATCCTTCAGGAACCCGTCGAGTCTTTCGACGCCGTACTCGTCCTCGCCGTCGGGACTCTTGGTCTCGGTCAGACCGTCGGTATAGAGCAGCAGGAGGTCGCCATCCTGCAGATACATCTCGCCCTCGTCATAGACGCCGAAATCGAAGGCGCCGATGGGCAAGCCGCCTTCTTCGAGCTTGCGGGCGTCGCCCTCGGAGTTCAAGAGGACCGGTGCGTCGTGGCCACCCGAACTGTAGAGCAACCGCCGCCGGGCGGGGTCGAAGAAGGCCAGGAACACGGTAGCGAAGTGCATGCTGTCGGTGGCCGCGTGCAGCTGACGGTTCACGCGTTCGAGGATCTCGCTGGGCGAATCGCAGATGTCCGACTGCGCTCGCAGGGAGGCCTGAAGGTTGGACGCGAGCAGCGACGCCGGCATTCCCTTGCCGCTCACGTCGGCGATGATCAGGACCAGTTGCCCGTCGTCGCGGGGGATCACGTCGTAGTAGTCGCCCGAGACCGCGGTGCTCGAAAGATTGACGGCGTCGATCTGGATCCCGTCGAAGGTCGGAATCGCGGCCGGCAGCAGCCGGCTCTGAATGGCCCGCGCCATCTTCATCTCTTCCTCTAGCTTCTGCTTCTGGACCTCTTCCTCGTAGAGGCGGGCATTCTCCAGTTGCATGGCGGTCTGGCCGGCGACGATGGTCAGCAGCTGGATCTCGTGGAGTTGGTAAGGCTCGTCGCCGGGCTTGGCCGGCAGGGCGATGAGGCCGATGACGCGCCCCGATACCGCCAGCGGCACCAAAAGGTTGATACCGCCGGTGGCGAGTCGATGGAGCTCACGGCGTCGGGCCGTCAATTCCAGTTGCTCGCGGGTGATGGCCTGATGGTTTTCCAGGCTCCGGACCTCGCCCGGGTCGATCCAGAACGGCTCCAGTCGCTCACTGATGATCTTGAGCACCGAGCGCAGTTCGAGGTCGCGGGGCGGCAGGGGCCGGCCCGACCTGGCCACTGCCGGTCCGTCGCTGTAGTCCGGCCAGGATCGTTGCCAGGTGGCGTCGGCGTCTGTGGACTCCGGCAGGTAGAACCAGAGCCCACCGACCTCCAGCGCCTCGCTCAGGCTGCGGCCCACGCGGTCGAGCAGTTGCTGTCGCTGGATCAATCCGGGGATCTCGCGACTGAACTGTTCGAGCAACACCGCCAGATTGGCACGGGAACGATAGAGTCGGGCTTCCAGCGCCCGTTGTAGGTGATTGCGCACCGGCCACAGGAGCGCGGCGGCCGCCAGGGTCGAGCCGACGGCGATGAGCTGGCTCGCCGAACCGATGAGCGTGACGGCCTTGCTGCCCAGCCAGAAGACCAGCGCAGCCCAGATCAGCAGCAACAGGCCCGTGAGTACGCTGTACAGGAGACTCCGCTTGACCAGGAACTCGATCTGCAGCACCTGGTACCGGGCGACGCAGTAGCCGAAGCATATCGGGATCGCGACGAGCGGGATGACGCCCAGCACCGCGAGTTCGGAGTGCGCGGTGATCTCCTCGAGTCCGATCTTGAATACGAGGAACGGAACCACGCCTGCCAGCGTGCCCCAGGTCAGGATCCGCACCCGCTCGCGCAGGAGCGGATCACGATAGCTGAGATAGCTGTGCAGCAGGGCTGCCAGACCGGCCACGTAGTAGAGGCCGAGGATCATCCAGGTCACCGCGTCGATGCGCGCGCCGCGGTCGCCGAAGAACTGGTCCAGGGTGAATCGCATGTAGAACATGACCGGCAGCAGGTAGAGCAGCGGCGAGAGGAACGGATGGCGTTCGAGGACCTGCTTCTTCTCTGGGAAGACCAGGAAGAACTGCAGGAAGAATGCCGGCAACAGGAAGCGTCCGAACGCACCGATGTTGCGGGTGATGATGTCGCCCCAGAAATAGCTCGACCGTTCCAGGTTGGTCATGAAGTACACGGCGAAGGCTAGGCAGAGCAGGAAGAAGAGCCGGGCGGGTCGATCGTTGGAGCTCTTGAAGTAGACCAGGAATCCGATCACCAGGTAGACCACCGACAGCATCACGTTGACCGCGTACGAGCGGTCGGCGGCCCGGAATCCGCTGAGGGGCACCTGGACCACGAGGGGGCGCCCGTCGCGCTCGATGAGGTACGGCACCGTGGTGCCTGCCCGCTGCCGACCAAGGACCTCGGCCGCTTGCCGCGGGGTCTGGACCACCTCGTTGGCGATGCCCTGGATCATGTCGTTGCGTCGCAGGGGCGTGGGGGCGGCACCGGCGCGAGGCACCACTTCGAGAACCGTCAAGGTCGGGCGGCCCAGCAACCAGACCGTGCCGTCGTTGGGGCGAACCTTGGTCGCGTCCACGGCTGCGAACATGCAGAACACCACCGCGAGCGCCCCCAGGGTGAGGAACACTCGCCGGGAGAACAGCAGCCGGTAGGTGCGTTCGAGCAGGTTCTCGGTGGCGATGGCCGGTGGCATTCCCAGTCCGTTCGGGATCAGCGGGCCGCAGAACGATCCTCGGCGGCAAGTCCAGGTCTCGCAAGCAGATTAGCCGTGGATGCGTTCCTCTACAAGGGCTGTGGAGTCATATGGTCTCAAGTGAGACGCACGAGCCGCCGCGAGGGTTGCACCGGCTGTCCGGCTCAGAGGTCTCCGAGGCGGAGACTGCCGTAGCCCTGAATGCCATAGGCCAGCCAAGCGGGGTGCTCGGGGCCGAGCTTCTCTCGCAGCGCCAGGGCGGCGTTGCGGTGGGCGCAACCCGATCCCTGGCCATCGCCCAGGAATCCGTAGAAGAGCGCCGCGAAAAGGCGGGCGGGGCGGCTGAAGACCGGAATGGCCGTGCCCAGGAACGTGGAGGCGCCGGCATCGAGGAAGCGCTGACCCAGCCAACCGAGGCTACACCAGCTGTTGGAGAAGACCAGTGGGGGTAGGCAAGAGTCGCGACCCAGGTTCTCCGGGCTGACGGGGCCGTCCTCGAGCATCCAGCCCGTATCCGGGGCTGCCGTCGAGGCGCCGCTGCCCACGGTTGCAGCGACTCCGCGCCGGGCATAAGTCTCCATGGCGTGATCCAGGGCCGCTTCCACGGGATCGACGCCGAGGATCTCGAGATCCTGGCCCACGAGCTCGTCCACGGCGTCGGCGTCCGGGTGGCCGGCCGCGGCCATCAGGCCCGCCAGCCAGCGATTCTCGCCCGCGCCGGAGACTTCCGGCGGCTGGCTCGTGGGCGCGGCGAAGTGAAGGGCCTGGTAGAGCATGGCCCGGGCGGCCAGCAGGCCGGGCGTGATCGCACCAGGAATCCGCAGACGGCCACGCTGGGTGCTGGCGGCGGCCAGCGCGAGGTCGATCCCGTCGGCCTCGCGGAACATCAAACGACGGATCTCGTCGCGGCCGTGGCCGGGAACGAAGAGGATCTCGGGACGACCGCGGTCATCCACGGCCCCTTCCCGGGCGAAGAGGGCATCGCTGTGGCGCTGCATCCAGAGGCGCGGCGGATCCACTTCGGGCACCCTCGACGCGTGTTCGGCCACCACGATGGGGTACTTCTCCAGCAAGAACTCCACGCCGTTGTGGAGCCAGTACCACGGCAGTCCCACCTGCTGGCGGTCGGCCAACAGGTGGAATCCCAGCTTGCCGCCGGCATCGGCCGGAAACGAAGCGCCGGATCGGTCGGGATCGGGGCGGAAGGCCTCGGGATCGTGAGCGATGACGGCCGTGAACAGCAATCGCCCGGTTTCTTCCATGCGCCGGGTCACGGCAGGGGAATCGAGCCCGTGCCGCTCCTGGAGGTCGGGGATCTCCTCGGTCAGGGACCGAGCCTCGGCCAGCTGGCGGTCAGTTTCCGGGCACGATCCGGTGGTCGGCAACGAGATGTCGATCCAGTGCATGGGGGCCTCCAGGCGTGACAAGAACCAGATGCGGCGACCCGTCCGCGGCGCGGGGGCGGGTCGGCCTGGATCCTGTCTTGCAGGAGGCGTGCCGGTCCGGGGGCAGAAAAAAACACCGCATCAATGCGGTGCCTGCGGCTTTCTGAGATATTTGTGTGGTGCCCAGAGGGAGACTCGAACTCCCACGAGGTTTCCCCCACTACGACCTGAACGTAGCGCGTCTACCAATTCCGCCATCTGGGCACCGAATGCGATATCACGCCAGCGATTTGGCGGTTTCGCCAGCGGGCGAGAAACTTAGCCACCTCTCTGGAACCTGTCAACCGGCTAAATGATTATTCCGGGACGTGGAAGAATCGGCCGGTCGCCGGGCTTGAGAGTGGCCCATTCGCGTGCTAGCTTCCGTCCGGACACCGCAACGGAACCGAGGAGACATGGCCACCAGGACACCCCCGGCCGGCATCAAGATCATCGCCCAGAATCGCCGCGCACGACATGAATACGAGATCCTCCAGACTCTCGAGGCCGGGATCGTGCTCCTGGGTTCGGAGGTCAAGGCCCTGCGCGAGGGACGGGCGAACCTGGGGGACAGCTACGCGGAGATCAAGCGGGGCGAGGTCTGGCTGCTCAAGATGCACATCGGGCCGTACGAAATGGCCAACCGCCTGAATCACGAGCCGTTCCGCCGCCGGAAGCTGCTCCTGAATCGCCGCGAGATCCGTAAGCTCGAGCCCAAGATGGACGACGTCGGGCTGACCCTTGTTCCGCTGAAGATCTACTTCAAGTTCGGGAAGGTGAAAGTGGATCTGGCGCTCGGGCGAGGCAAGAAGCTGTATGACAAGCGCCACGACAAGGCCAAGCGCGACGTCGATCGTCAGATGGCGAAGAACCTGGGGCGGCGGGACTGAACCTGTCCCGCGCCGCCGACGAAGGAGCAGCATGACCACACGCAGCGGGCACACGGGGGCGATCTTCACCCTTCTCGCGCTGCTGGCCGTCACGACGGCTGTGGCCCAGACCGGCAACGACGACCCCCTGGCCTGGCGGCGGGTCGACGTGAACGCCGGCGACGTGGATATCACCGTGGACGACCGCACCGCCGGCCGGACCCGCGCCGTCACGGGTCGTCGCCTGCTGGACGGCTCGCAGGAGATGTACGTGCCGTCGGCCACCGTGGCCGATCTGCTCCAGGCCAGCCGTCTCTGGCAAGCCACGAGCCGCCGGCTCACGCTCCGCGTGGCCGATCGCGATTTCCGTTTCAGCGACGGCAGCCGCCTGGTGGCCATGGACGACCGCGAGTATCTGCTGCCCGTACCGGTCCTGCACGCCGAGGGCGACCTCTGGCTGCCGATGGTCCTGGTGTCGACCGTGCTCTCTCCCGAATCTGGCCTCTTCGTCCGCTGGTCACCCGACGATCTGCGGCTCCAGCTCGGTCAGGTGGACATCAACGTCACCGACCTGCGAGTGACCGAATTGACCCGAGCGACCAGCCTGCACGTGCTCTGCCGCGAGCCTCTCAGTTTCCGCGCCAGCAGTCCTGAGGCCGGTGTCATCGAGCTCAAGATCTACGGCGCCCAGGCCGACCTCGGCCGTCTGCGCCTGGGGTCGCCCCGCGGCCTGGTCCAGGGGGCCCGTACCCGCCAGTTCGACGGCCATGCCCTGGTGACCGTGCGCGTGGACGATCTGGTGACCCGCTATCGCACCTACACCGCAAGTGACGGACGCGAGATCGTGCTGGTGGTGGAGGAGGAGCAAGTCTCGGCGATGCCCGATCCGGTGCCTCGGGGCCAGGCGGACCTCGCCCTCGATACCGGTCCGGTGGACATGACGCGCCGCCAGGACATCCGCACCGTGGTGGTCGATCCCGGTCACGGCGGTTCCGACCCCGGCGTTGCCGGCCTCGACGGCATGGTGGAAAAGGACGTGAACCTGGCCGTGGGCAAGGAACTGGCCTCGTACCTGCGCCGCAAGGGACTGGACGTGGTGCTCACCCGCGACGACGACAGCAGTCTCGACCTGGCCGAGCGGGCCGAGATCGCCAACGCCGCCGGCGGCGACATCTTCATCTCCCTGCACTGCAACGGATGGTTCAACGAGGGCGCCCGCGGATTCGAGACCTACTTCCTGTCGCCGGCCAAGAGCGACTGGAGCAAGAGCGTCGAGACGGTGGAGAACCAGGACCACGCCGAACCCGGAGACGTGGAGTTCATCGTCTGGGACCTGGTCCAGAACCGCTTCATCTCTACGAGCAGCGATCTGGCCGAGGTGGTGCAGAGCGAGGTCTGTGCGAGCCAGGGCCTCCCCGATCGCGGCGTCCGGCAGGCCGGGTTCCGGGTGCTCGTGGGCGCCTGGATGCCCGCCGTTCTCGTGGAAATGGGTTTCCTCACCCATCCCGACGATGCCCGTCGTCTGAAGAGCAGCCGCAGCCAGCGCGAACTGGCGCGGGCCATCGGCGACGCCATCCTCGTTTATCGTGACCGGGTGGCGCTGGATACGGCCGGTGCCGGCGCGGAGGGCGAACGATGACCGATCCGCGTCGCCGTCCACCGTCGACCACTTCGGACCGCCGCCGTCGATCGCGGCAGAGCGGTTCGCTGCGCTGGCCGTTCTGGCTGGTACTGCTGATCCTGATCTCGGTCAGCGCCTGGTTCCTCTGGAATCTCGGCCGAGATGTCGGCCCCGGTTTCGACGACCTGGCCGGAGAGGCCGGGCCGGTACCGGAAGACCGGGCGGCCGGCGACCGGGCCGTGGTACTGGTCTTCCCGGAGTGGGATGCCGCCGGCTACGTGAGCGAGCGCCGCCGCATTCCCAGCCGGGGGCGTTCCGAAGAAGATCTCCACGCGCTCATGGTCGAACTCTGCGCCGGCCCTGCCCGGAGTGGTGCGGTGAGTGCATTGCCGGACCGCACGGAAATCCTCGGTGCGTTCCTCGATGGCGGCGGTCGGGCTGCCGTGCTCGAGTTCTCGGCCGAGTTGGTGGTGCGCCATCCCGGTGGCAGCGCGGCCGAAGCCGCGACGCTCACCTCGATCCTGCGCACCGTGGCGCTCAATTTCCCCGACGTGCAGACCTGCCGCATCCTGGTGGACGGCGACCAGGTCGAGACCCTCGGCGGCCACCTCGCCCTGGACGAACCCTTCGACCTGCGAAGGTGGCTCTAGTGGCCCGGCCGGATACCGCGCGTCCCATCGGCGTCTTCGATTCCGGTCTCGGTGGTCTGACCGTGTTGCGGGCCCTGCACCAGCGCCTGCCGGGCGAGGACATCATCTACTTCGGCGATACGGCCCGCGTGCCCTACGGCACCAAGGGCGCCGGCACCGTGCAGGCCTTCGCCTGGCAGGACGCCCGCTTCCTGGTGAACCTCGGCGTGAAGATGGTGGTCGTCGCGTGCAATACCGCCAGCGCGTTCGCACTCGACGATCTCACCGACCGCCTCGACCTGCCCGTCCTTGGCGTGATCGAGCCCGGCGTGGCCGCCGCGCTGGACGTGTCGCGCTCGGGGCCCGTCGGCGTGATCGGCACCCGCGGCACGATCACCTCGGGTCGCTACCAGGAAGGACTCGCCCGCCGCTTCGAACCGGCGCAGATCCTCGCCCGACCGTGCCCCCTATTCGTGCCCCTGGCGGAGGAGGGCCTGATCGACCATCGGCTCACCACGCTGGCCTGCGCCGAGTACCTCACGGAGTTGCGCGACGCGGGGGTCGATACGTTGATCCTGGGATGCACTCACTACCCGCTGCTCAAGCCGGCCATCGCGGACTTCATGGGACCGGACGTGCGTCTGGTGGATTCGGCAGAGACTCTCGCCGCCGCGGCGGCCGACCGCCTCGAGGCCGCCGGGCTGTTGCAGAAACAGGACAACGCCGGCCGGCTCGATTTCTATCTCAGCGACATTCCCTGGACCTTTACCGAGGTCGGCGCCCGCTTCCTGGGGCGCGCCATCGACGAGGTCCACACCGTGAACCTGGACGAACTGGAGGGAGCGGGCCGCCTGGACCTCTCCCGGAAGGGCGACGAAACATGAGCGAACGCAGCGGCGGCCGCAGCGAGACCCAGTTGCGACCCACCCGGATCGTGCGCGATTACCTGCCGCACGCCGAGGGCTCGTGCCTGATCGAGATGGGCAACACGCACGTGATCTGCACCGCCAGCATCGCCCACGGCGTACCGCGCTGGCTGAAGGGCGGCGGGCAGGGCTGGGTCACCGCCGAATACGGCATGCTCCCGCGCTCGACCGGCGACCGTATGCGCCGCGAGGCCGCCGGCAACGGCCAGGGCGGACGCACCATGGAGATCCAGCGGCTCGTGGGGCGCGCGTTGCGCACGATCACCGACCTGCATGCCCTCGGCGAGCTCACCGTGACTCTCGACTGCGACGTGATTCGCGCCGACGGCGGCACCCGCTGCGCGTCCATCAACGGTGCGGCCGTGGCGCTCTACGATGCCCTCGACCGCCTCAAGCTACGCCGACATCCCATGCGCACCATGGTGGGTGCCATCAGTCTGGGCATCGTCGATGGCGAGATCCTCATGGACCTCGACTACAAGGAAGACTCCACCGCCGACACCGACATGAACGTGGTCATGGCCGAGGGCGGCGGACTCATCGAGGTCCAGGGTACCGCTGAGCGCGCGCCGTTCGACCGGCCCCAGCTCGACCGCATGCTCGACCTATCGGCCGCGGCCATCGCCAAGATCAACGAACTGCAGCGACAGGTGCTGGCCACCTGATCATACGGAGGACCGTGACATGCCTGTGGAATCCCGCCGGATCGTGCTGGCGAGCCGCAACCAGGACAAGCTCCGTGAGTTGCGTCAGATCTGTGCGGACGGCCCGTTCGAAGTGGTCGCCGCAGAGGAGTATTCCGGCCTGCCCGAGGTCCTCGAGGACGGGACCTCGGCCCTCGGCAACGCCACGCGCAAGGCGGTGGTTGCCGCGGCCTACACCGGCGAGATCGCCGTGGCCGACGACACCTCGTTCCAGATCCGTACCCTGGGCGGGCTGCCGGATATCTTCGCGTCCCGTTTCGCGGGTCCCGACGCCACCTATGACGACAACGCGGCCCTGGCCCTGGACCTCATGCGGGATGTGCCGGACGACGGTCGCGAGGCCCGCTTCGAGACCAGCATGGTGTGGATCGATCCGCGCCCGACCGGGCTCGGCGCCGCCGAGGTGCCGCCGCCCGCCTGCATGCGCTGGCTCCACAATCCCTACGGACGATCCATCGCCCTGGATCCCGCCGAGGATGCCGACGGGTTCTGGAACGAGCTGAGCGATCGCCGCCGTGCCTGGTCCGACTATGACGCCAGGATCCGATCGCTGCTGGTGAGTTGGGGGGCGGACACGGGCCGCGCGCTGGACATCGCCGACGAGCTCATCGACCCGTTCCGCCAGGGCGGCCGCCCCGCCGATGTCGACACCGCGGCCGTCCGGGTGCCGGACACGCGGATCTGGACCGCATCGAGCGTCGACGACCCGACGCCGCCTCCGACATTGGTGTCGCCGACCGGTCTGCCCGCCGACGCGCCGGGCCGCGCCCATGCGGCGCCGATCTGGTTCGAGCTGTCGGCCAGCGGCCGGCTACTGGGCTCTCTGGGGCGGCAGCCGGTGGGAAACCGGGGATTCGGCTACGACCCGATCTTCGTGCCCGTGGGCGGCGACCGGACCCTGGCCGAGCTCGATCCCGACGAGAAGAACGCCATCAGTCACCGCGGACGGGCGCTCCGGCGGGTCATGGACGCCGCCCGGCGCGTGTACGGCGACGGCTGATCGGGGTCTCCACGGGGCGACGCCGCACCGGCATCCGCTCGCAGAGATTGACAGTTGCGGAGGTGGAGCCTATGAATTCCATCCCGCGCGACGGCGGCGACAGCGCCGACGCCACTCGGGTACAGGTCTTGCCTCGGTCGGGGCGTAGCGCAGTCCGGTAGCGCAACGGCTTTGGGAGCCGTGGGTCGCAGGTTCAAATCCTGTCGCCCCGACCACAGGTCTTGACAGTGGCCGCGGTCGTGGCCATTATTCCCAGTCCCGCGAGGCGGGTTTCCGGATTCTGCGCCCGTAGCTCAGCTGGATAGAGCAGTGGACTTCTAATCCACAGGTCGCAGGTTCGAGTCCTGCCGGGCGCGCCACCGGCAGATGCTCGTCCGCAGGGCAAAGATATTGGTGGTGGATGTAGCTCAGTCGGCAGAGCCCCTGGTTGTGGTCCAGGTGGTCGGGGGTTCGAGTCCCCTCATCCACCCCATTTTTTCAACGGCCTGTTCACCACGCAGTCCGTTTCTGCTAGAGTCCCTCCCGATTCGAATCGTCCCTCCCATCGCGCCTTGCGGCTGCGATGCCGCCGCTAACCTCAGGAGGATCCGATGGCAGGCGTGAACAAGGTCATCATCATCGGCAATCTCGGGGCCGATCCCGAGATCAAGTACACCCCGTCCGGCAACGTGCCCGTGGCCAACCTACGCGTGGCGACCACCGACAAGTGGCAGGACAAGTCCAGCGGCGAGTGGCAGGAGCGCACCGAGTGGCACCGCATCGTCGCCTGGAGGCATCTTGCGGAGCGCGCGCAGCGCTTTCTGCGCAAGGGCAAGCAGGTCTACATCGAGGGTCGCCTCGAGACCCGCAAGTGGCAGGACCGCGACGGCAACGACCGCTATACCACCGAAGTGGTGGCCCGGGAACTCATGATCCTGGGACGCCGCGAGGAGGGAGAAGGCGGAGGCCAGCAGTTCGCCGGTCAGGCCCAGGAGGGCACCGGCAACTTCAATCCGCCGCCCATGGCATCTGGCGCCAGTGGCAGTGGCAGCGGTAGTGCCAGTGGCAGTGACAGCAGCGGCGGCGGCCAGGACGACGACGACCTGCCCTTCTGATCCGTACAGCCGGTTGGAGAATCGAGAGGCCGCCGGATTGGCGGCCTCTCGTATTTGTCAGTCCGTAGCCTGGTCGCCGAGCATGCTCGCCGCGAACGTCAGCAATTCCCGTCGGCGATAGGGCTTCTGGATGAATCCGCACTGCGGATCGGTGCTCAGGACGTCGCCCACCTTCTCCCGACTGTAGCCGCTGGAGAGCAGCACCGGCAGGTCCTGTCGCAGGAGCCGGATCCTTTCGAGAACCTCGAGTCCGTCGAGTCCGGGCATGGTCATATCCAGCAGCACCAGGTCCACGGCTTCAGGATCGCGACCGAGGAGTTCCAGGGCGTCGTCTCCGTCCTCGGCCCGGCTGACCTCGTAGCCGGCGGCGTCCAACAAATGGCCTGCCACGTCGCCAACGTGCTTCTCGTCATCGACGACCAGGACGTGCTGGGTCGTGCGGCTGACGATCTCCGGGTCGGTGGTCCTCACCGTTCGGGCCGGCGTAGGAGCCACGGCTGAACGTAATCCCGCCACGGGCAAGTAGATGGTGAACGAGGCACCGTGATCGACCTCCGAGGTCACGGTCACGGCGCCATGGTGGGCCCGCACGATTCCTTGCACGGCTGCCAGACCAAGTCCCCGGCCCATGAACTTGGTGGTGAAGAATGGCTCGAAGATGCGCGCCAGTTGGTCGGTCGGCATGCCCACACCGTCGTCGTCGACATCCACGGCCACGTAGGTGCCGGCGGGCAGGGCACGCCCAGTGACCGGATCGGCCAGCGGATCGCGGACCGCGTCGTGAAGCCGGGTGCGGATGGTGATCCGGCCCGGCTTGTCCACCTGGGCCTCGGTGGCGTTGGTGACCACGTTCATGATCACCTGACGAATCTGCGTCGCGTCGGCGTCCACGACTGGCAGGGATTCGCCGAGGTCGAGGCGCAGCCGGGCTCCTCCCAGGCTCATGTGCATGAGTGGTGCCAGGTCCTGGATCAGACGAGTGAGGTCGAGGGGCTCCACGAGGACCTTGCCCTTGCCGCTGAACGCCAGGAGCTGGCGGCAGAGATCCGCGGCCCGCAGTCCTGCCTGTGCGATCTGCTCGACCGACTCGCGCACGGGGTGGTCGCCGCCCAGTTCCATGAGTACGAGATCGGCGTTGCCGACCACGCCGAGCAGGAGGTTGTTGAAGTCGTGGGCGATACCCCCGGCCAGCACGCCCAGACTCTCGAGCTTCTGCGCCCGGATGAGGTGGTCGTCCATGTGGGCCGGGTCGGCTGCCGTGGGGGCCAAGGGCGTGGCCAGAGCGTAGTGCTCCACAGCGCCGCCGGGCCGGGCGGGGATGATCTCGTGGTTCAGGATGACCCGGACGGTCTGGCCGTCGCCGTGGATCAGTTCGGTGATACCGCAGGTCGGCGCCTGGTCCAGGTATCCCAGCAGCTTGGATGGGTTCTGGCCCAGCGCTTCCACCGACGCGTGTCCGAAGATCCGCTCGCAACCACGATTCCAGAAGAAGATGGTCCCGCCGGGCACGTAGCCGAAGACAGCCAGGTGCTCGATCTCGAGCAGTGTCTGACGGACCTCGGGATCGGCCAGGTTGCGACCGACAGCAGCAGGATCTGGTCCAGGTTCAGTGGCGGCGCTCATGGACTCCTCCAGAACGGGAATCGCACTCCTCGGTCGATGCGGCGCGAACAGATATGGCTCGTGCCCGACCTCGCCCCCCGGATCGGTCTTACTCGAGAATGAATGCACCCTAGCATGGGTTCGCGACCCCGGCAAGTCCGAGTCGGAATGTCAGTATCAATATTCAGGCGCGGGTCTCGCACCAGCGATAGATGACGCAACCATCACACCTTGGGGCTCTAGCCCGGCACGTTTTGCGCCCGTGATCGATGATCAAGTGGGTGAAGTCCTTCCAGTCCTCACGAGGCAGCACCTCGTTGAGCTGCCGTTCGGCCTTCACGGGGTCCTTCGTATCGGTGAGACCCAGCTTGAAGGCGATGCGACTGACGTGGGTGTCGACCACCACGCCGTCGGGCCGATTCCAGATTTCACCCAGGACCACGTTGCCGGTCTTTCGGCCCACACCTGGCAGCTTGACGAGTTCGTCGAGGGTGTCGGGGACCTGTCCCTCATGGCGCTCGAGAATGGCCTGGGCGGCGCCCTGGAGGCTCTTGGCCTTGTTGCGGTAGAAGCCAGTCGAGCGGACGGCCTCCTCGATGGCCTCGATGGGGGCCTCGGCGAAGTCGGTCACGGTGGGGAAGGCCCGGAAGAGGTCGGGCGTGACCTGGTTGACTCGCGCATCGGTGCACTGGGCGGAGAGGATGGTGGCCACCAGGAGTTGCCAGGCGTCCGTGTGCTCGAGGCTGCAGCGGGTGTCGGGGAACTCGTCGCGCAGGGCGGCGGTGACGGTCTTGCCGCGGCTGCGGCGGGTGCGGAGCGTGAGCATGGCTGGCGTGTCTCCTGATTCTGATTCGCGCGGCTCGTGTGCAGCATGCGCGCGGCGCACGGGATAAGTGGAACCTTTATTTCGCAGCGGCCTTTCAAGACTCCAATGTTTGACTGCTACCGGGGCCTCAGTCCTCCTCACGCTGGCTTGACATCAGCGGGTCCCGGTAGTAGTTTGCTGCGCCGGGGTGAGAATCACCTTAGACGGATTCTAGCCTCGGCACAAGTTTATGACGGCCGTCTCTTGGACGCGACGTCTCTGGTGCGCCGCTAGCTCAACTGGTAGAGCAACTGACTCTTAATCAGTAGGTTCGGGGTTCAAGTCCCTGGCGGCGTACCAACTAAAAAGGCCCCCTGGCAACCAAGCCAGGGGGCCTTTCTCATGCAGCGATCAACCCCTACTTCACCCGAACCTTGACGTCCCCGCTAAACGCCTCGATCTCCACGTTGGCGTCTCCATCACCCTCAGTGAAGCTCAGTTCGCTCCCCGGGGCATACTTCGACGTCCGCTCGGCGCTGTGCCCGAACATGTCGTGAATCTCTCCCGAGAAAGTCTCCACGTCGAACTCCGCGTTCACCTTGCCGATCAGCTTGAGCGTGATGTCGCCACTGTGCGCCGACACTTGCCACTCGGCGCCGCGGGCGATACTGCCCGTCACGGTGATGTCGCCGGAGACGGTCTCGCATTCCAGGGATTCCATGTCCTTGCCGGCGTCCACGGTGATGTTGCCGCTCACCACGGCGCATTCCAGTTCGCGGCGCACGCCCTTGATCTCGATGTCGCCGGAGACGCAGGCCAGGGCCGCGACGTCGGTTGCCACGTCCAGGTCGAGGTTGCCGCTGACGGTGGCCACCTCGATCTCCGCGGGCTCGCCGCGCAGCACGATCTCGCCACTGACGGCCTCGATCTCGACCTCGCCGCGGACCTCGTCGATCTCCACGTCGGCCGAGACCACGCTCACCTCGACGTCGGCGCCGTGCGGTACCATGAGCACCAGGGCGCTGCCCTCGTCGATGTTCTCCGTGTCGTCCGGGTACTTGACCTCGATGGTCAGCTTCGAGCCGCCACCGGTGATCTCCAGCTCCTCGGCCTTGTCGTCGAGGGTGCCGGTGATCTGGACTTCGCTCTTGTTCCAGCCGGTCACCGTGACCGAGCCGGCAATGTTCTCGATGCTGATGGTTGCGTCCTTGTCCACCTGGCGGGACTCGTCGATGGCCTGCTGAGCCAGGGCGGGGACCGCACCGACCAGCAGGGCCAGGACCGCGACTGCGAGGATGTTCGTGCGCCTAGTCATGATGAAACCTCCGGGGGTCAAAGCCGAGCGGCGTGGCCGGCGAGGCCGCGCGCCTGCTCGAGGGTGCGTTGGTAGCGGGCGGTCAGCAGTCGAGCCTCGTCGGAGCCGGCCAGCGCGGAGCGCATGGCGACCTGGAGGTCCTTGGCCGTTCGGTCCAGTTCTCGAAGACCCGTTCGCAGACCGTCGCAGGCCGTCTGTGGCCAGGAACTGCAACGATGGTCGAGGACTTCGAGGACGTCAGCCCTGACCAGGGCGTAGTCCGCGTCCAGTGAGGTGAGGGCGACCGGTTGCTCGGCCGGTGTCCTGATCTCGCGTCCGGGACCGGCGAAGATGACGACGGCCAGGGTGGCCGCCACCAGCAATCCCGCCATGGGAGCGTGGCGCAGTCCCAGGCGTCGGCGCCAGGCAGCCACCTCGGGTGCGGCGCCGCTTGCCGGTTGGTCGAGTCGCGCGGCGATATCCGGCCACAGGTCGCGGTCGGGTTGGATCTCCCGCGGCAAGCCGTCCACAGCGTCGCGCAGTGGATCGCGTGCGGTCATTTCAAAGCCTCCCTGAGTAGACGGCGCGCCCGGAACAGTTGGGCCTTCACCGTGCCTTCGGCGATCGTGAGTAGGTCGGCGACCTCGCGCACGCGATAGCCTTCCACCTCGTGAAGCACGAATACCATGCGCGCGCCCTCGGGCAGCCGGGCGATGGCGCGTTCGAGATCGAGACGGTCGACGACCCGCGCGGGGGACGACGGTCTCAACTCGGCCACCTTGTCCTGCTGTTCGACGGGATCGAACTCGGCTTCGTACTTCCAGCGGCGCGCGTTCGCTCGCCGCTGGTCCAGTACCACGTTGACAGTCACTCGGTGAAGCCAGGTGGAGAAGGCACTGTCGCCCCGGAATCCGGGCAGCTTGCGCCAGGCCTGCACGAAGGCGTCCTGGGTCAGCTGTTGCGCCTGCTCCTGATCCGCTACCAGACGCAGGCACACGGCGTACACCCGTCCCACGTGAAGTCGGTAGAGCTGCTCGAAGGCGGCGCGCCCGCCGTCCCGGGCAGCGCCGACCAGGGCGGCGTCCGGGAATGGGGATTCGCGTTTCTCGAGAGCGGCGGAAGACATGGTTTCTCCTTGGCGGTCATCGTTGGGGTCGGTCACTTGGACGCTCCTGCTGCCCATCCGGTTTAAACGGATCTTTGGTAATTCATCCATCCCGGAGGTTTGGCTGTACGCTCACTGGCTTGATTTGTTATCATTTTGGCATGGAATTATCAAAATGGCGATGGATCGCTCTTCATGTCCTGTACCGAGGAGGCACGATGTCTCGCCCGACGTCCCGCCATGCCCTGATCGTTCTCGTGATCCTGATCGCGAGCACGAGCGGCGCTCAGACCATCGTTGCAGATCACACCGCCGCTGACCAGTTCGAGCTCATTCCGGCCGCGTACTTCGACCAGGTTCGCGACCAGTTCCGCCTCTTCTACGGCCACACGTCCCACGGCAGCCAGATCTCCGCCGGCATGCACCTGCTCGAGGACCTGGACCCGGTGCTCTGCGAGGATATCACGTCGTACGAACCCTCCGACGATCTCGGCGCCCTGGGCGACGTCTCCTGGGTCCAGCCCACCCGCGACTATCTCGACTCGCACCCCGAGTGCAACCTGGTGATGTGGTCGTGGTGCGGCGGCGTGAGCACCAACACGCCGGCCGGTATCGACGCCTACCTGCAGGCCATGACCGATTTGGAGCAACTGTACCCCGGCGTCACCTTCGTCTACATGACCGGCCATCTCGACGGCAGCGGTCCCGACGGCAATCTCTACCAGCGCAACGACCAGATCCGTGCCTACTGCCAGGCGAACGGGAAGGTCCTCTACGATTTCGCCGACATCGAGAGCTACGATCCCGACGGCATCTGGTATCCGGACGACATTGACGAGTGCGACTGGTGCACGGGGTGGTGCGCCACCCACGAGTGTCCCGAGTGCAACTACTGCGCGCACTCGCACTGCTTCAACTGCTACCGCAAGGGGTGCACGTTCTGGTGGCTGCTGGCTCGCCTGGCCGGCTGGTCCGGTGGCGCGTCGCCGGTGCTGGCGGTGCCGTCGCCGGTCGCCGAACTGGCGCCGGCCTGGCCCAATCCGTTCAATCCGGCAACGACCCTGAAATTCTCGCTGCCAAGCTCCATGGGCGTGCGCCTGGCGATCCTGGACAGCCGGGGACGGCTCGTGGTCGAACTGGCGCGTGGCGGGCACGCCTCCGGTCGGCACGAGGTGACCTGGCGCGGCCGCGATCGGCAGGGACGAACAGTTCCATCGGGGAGCTACTTCTGCTGTCTGGAGACTGCGGACGGCCGGCTGACTCGCAAGCTCACGCTGTTGAAGTAGTGCCACCGCGCCGAGCGAGAAGAAGCCCCGGATCCATGCGGATCCGGGGCTTCATTGCTTGCCGTCGATACGGTCAGCGTACCAGCGTCAACTTGGTGGTGAGCTGCACCTGGCCGTCGAGGCTGAGTTGCACCAGGTAGACGCCGCTGGCGAGGCCGCCGGCGCCCCAGGCCGCCTCGCCGGCACCCACGGGCCGGACCTCGGCCAGGGGGCGGGCCACCTCGCGGCCGCGAGCATCGAAGATGCGCAACTCGGCGTATCCCGGGCGCGGCAGGGCGTAGGTGAGGGTGGTCATGGGGTTGAACGGATTGGGGTGCGCGCCGAGGCTCGCCACCGCGGGTGGTGTATCGTCCGCGCCGAGCGGCACGCCGTTGCTGACGACCACTTCCACGTCGTCGATGAGCGCTTCGACGAGGCTGCCGCCGCCGGTGTCCTCGGCGATGAAGCGCAACTGCATCTGGTGGGTGAGGAAGAACTCGCTGTCATCGAACTCGAATCGTGCCCGGGTCCAGCCCTCGGTGCCGGGGACGATCTCGAGGTTGGTCCAGGACTGGCCGGCGTCGTTGCTGATCTCCACGGTGAAGACGTCGTCGTAGGTGGTCTCCACGACGTAGTACCGCCAGTAGCTGAACTCGGCCCACTCGGCGTCGGAGCAGTCGAAGATGGGGGATACGAGGGTGGTGTGGCCGCCGTCCACGTCCGCGGCGCCGGCAGTGTCGCCGGGCAGACCGTTGCCGGTGACGAAGCAGAGGTGGCCCGGGTCCGCCGTGTGATCGTTTTCCGGCTGGTAGGAGGTGCCCACCGGGTCGGCCCAGATCCACTGGCCGGTGGTGGCGTTGTCGCCGGCGGCGCCCAGGGTCCAGCCGAGGTCGGTCTCCACGTCGTCGACGAAGAGGTCGAAGACTCCGGTGCGGAAGGAGTGCAGCAACGCCGGAGCATCTACCGGGCTGGTGGCCGTGCGGCCGAGCTGGTCGCCGGCCTCGAGGTAGTACTCCACGACCATGTTGTCGAACAGGGCCGGGATTTCGGCCGCGTACTCGCCGGGATCGCCGGTGGGCGCCAGCGCCACGGTGGAGAACGGGCCGCCGTCGACGCGGTAGTGGAGCTGAAGCGCGGCGGGATCGAGGGCTTCGGCCGCCAGGATGTTGCATGCCACGTTGAAGGGGCCGACCGACTCGGAGTGGGCCAGCGGCTCATGGGAGATGGCGATGCTGAACGGCCGCGCGAGCACGGCCAGCGTGGCGATGGCGGTGCGCACGTTGAGCTCCATGAACGCGAAATCGTTGACGCTGGTGCCGATGACGTCGTTGGCGGTGTGGATGTAGGGGCTGTAGTTGCCGGTGTCCTCGAAGAAGAGGACCGACCGGTAGCCGGACGCCCAGAAGCTGGCGTGGTCGCTGCTGGCGCCGCCAGGCAGCGAGCCGGTGACCACCGTGTGGCTGGGCACGTAATCGGCCGCGGCCACGTCCACCAGATCGCGCAACGGTTGGCTGGCGGCGTTGGTGATGATGTCGATGTCGGAGGCGTCGCCGGGAGCGCGGTAGCCCAGCATATCGATGGCGATGCAGCCCACGATGTCGACGCCGGCGGCGGCGGCCTCGCTGGCCCAGGCGTCGCTGCCCACCAGTCCCTGCTCCTCGCCGCTGAAGGCGATGAACACGATGGAGTACTCGAACTCGTAGTCGAACAGGGCGCGGGCGGCGGCCAGCACGGCGGTGGTGCCGGTGGCGTTGTCGTCGGCGCCGGGGGCGACGGGGTTGCTGCTGCTGGTGGAGTCGTAGTGGCCGCCGATCACCACGTACTTGTCGGGGAACGCGGTGCCGACCTTGGTGCAGACCACGTTGTCGTTCCAGCTGTTGTAGTCGTGCAGCTGCACGTCGAAGTAGCCGTAGCTGAAGAACTGGTCGCGGATCCAGGTGCCCGCCGCCGCGCCCTGGGCGTGCTGACTGTGACGGGTGCCGAAATCCTGGAGGGTCTGGACCTGCTGCTGCAACCAGGCCTCGTTGACGGTGTCGACCATGGCCTGGATGTCGGGGTCTGCCTCGCGCGACTTCTCCGCGGCGGGCGGCGCGTCCCAGACCGTGGTCACGAAGCGCAATGGCCGGCGGAATACCCGCTGGATGTCGGGCAGGCAGGAGAGGATGAGATCCTCGTCGTGGGCGACCCGCAGCACCGTGAAGTTCCGTTCGCGGTGAAGCACCTCGGTCACGTACGGCAGGACCGTGGCGTGTCCGTCGAGGCCGACGTCGTACTGCACGAGCACGTCGGTGGCGGGATCGTCGACGGCGATCACCACGTGGTCGGCATGCCAGGTCATCAGACGCGCGAGTTCGGTGTCATCGAGAAAGGCGAGGAATCCGCCGGGAACCTCGGCGGCAAGCTCGACGCCGGCGCCGGAAAAGGCTGGACCGTTCTCGCCGGCGGTTCGCAGCAGCACGAGGGATCGATCGGCGGCCGAGGACGACGCCGCGGTCAGGACGGCGATGAGCAGGAACGCGAGGACTCGACGCATGAAAGCCTCCCGGCAAACGGATGCGGGCCGCAGGATGCGGCGGGGAATTTCGCTGATAATGATACCATACCCGAAGCGGCCGCGTCAGGCTGGTCGTTGCCCCAGTGGCTCGAGCACGAATCGGTCGAGCTGGCCCAAGATCCGATCGGCGTCGCAGGCGCGCTCGTTCATGACGTCCAGGTCGATGAGCGAGGTGATCATGCCGTTGATGACCGCCGCGATGGGCTCGGGATCCTCGCGGCTGATCTCGCCGGCGTCCATGGCCTTCTCGAGATAGCTGCGGATGATGGCGAAGTGGCGCTGGGTCTCCTGTTGGATGATCCCATCGGCCTGCTCGGGATACTCGTGCAGGAAGATTCGCGAGAAATGAGGGTCGCCCACGTAGAACTCGAGGGCGGCCCGGCAGCGCTGGCGGAGCTGCTGCAATGGGGTCGCCGAGGGTTCGAGCGCCTGGGCGCTGGAGGCCTCGAGCTGGCGCAGCCGCTCCTGGACGAGGCAGCTGAAGAGCATCTCCTTGTTCTCGAAGAGCGTGTAGAGCTTGCCCACGGAGAACCCGGCCGAATCGGCGATCTCGGCCATGCCGGCCTCGTTGTATCCTGATTCCGCGAACATCCTCGCCGCGGCCTCGAGCACCTGTTCCCGATCCACGACCTTGCGACGTTCCCGACGACCGGTGGCCTTGCCTTGCATTGGTCTGGACATGGTTCTCCCCCGAATGCTGGTTTCGCGAAATATATCGAATCCCCGTTCAACAATTAAAACGATCCACTCCCTCCGGCGTCAACTCCAGATTGCCACCAGGGTGAAAGGCGCTTATCTGTGCCGGGAGAGATCACCCGTACGACCCAGCGGAGACGCCATGGATTCCCTGTTTCGCCGTGCCCTGGTCGGGGTCCTCATTCTCGGGGGCCTGTACTGGATCCTGGACGCGGTCTACCTCTTCACCAGCCTTCGCGCCGGCGAGGTCAACCTCCCCGGCGAGGCCGGGCCATCGTTGCTGGGCACCCTGGTCACGGAGGTCCCGCGCCACGTCCTCATGGGGCGGCTGACGTTCCTGGCGGTGATGGTCACGGGAACCGTCCTGGTGGTGGCCTACCTACGCCGCCTGAACCGTCGCGAGACGATCCTGCTGACCCAGCTCGAGAGCGCCGGGGTTCTCTTCTCGCGCCACCGGCTCGATGGAGAATTCCTCTACGCCTCAAGCGGCTTTCGCGACCTCTTCCAGGTCGACCCGGGCGCCCTGACGGGGCAGCGTCAGATCACCGGCTGGCAGGTATGCAATCGTCCCGATCTGGCCGAGGCGCTCGTGCGCGTAGGCGGCAGCGATCTGCCGGTGACCGTGACCACGCATCTGCGCTCCGGCGAGGGGCGCGAGATCCGTCTCGAGTCGGTGGGGCGGCGCGTGGACGCCGCGCCCGGCGGTGGCGAGGCGGAGATCGTGGTAGTCTCTCGCGACGTGACCTCCCGCCACCGCACTGAGGCGGCGTTGGCCCTCAGCGAGCAGCGCCTGCGATTGATCACCGACAACATGCAGGAGATCCTCTGGCTGCGGGAGGGCGGCAACCTCCGCTACATCAACTCCGCCTTCGAGCGCATCTTCGGCGTGACCCACGACGCGGTCGCCGGCGACGGCTTGCGCAGCTGGTTGCCCTGGATCCACGCCGAGGACCGCGACCGGCTTCGCCTCGCCATCGACCAGGCCGTGGATCACCACGAGCCCCTGGACGAGGAGTTCCGCATCGTGCGTCAGGACGGCCAGGTCCGCTGGCTGCACGCGCGAACGGTCCACGTGGAGACCGGACCCCAGGGCTTACCCGTGGCCGTGGGCGTGGCCGCCGACATCACCGGCCGGCGCCGCGCGGAGGAGGTGGTTCGCGCCACTGCCGAACGTTACCGGGCCCTGTACGAGGCTGCCCACGTCGGCATCACAATTACTGATCTGGGGGGGGCGCTGCTCTATGCCAACCCGGCAGCGGCCGAGGTCTACGGCGCGTCGTCGGTGACCGACCTGGTCGCCCGGT
>PIVY01000233.1 GCA_003353795.1 bacterium | reverse complement strand
CGGTGGTGGAGATGTCCGCGTGTCCCAGCAGCTCCTGGACGATGCGCAGATCGCAGCCGCCCTCCAGCAGGTGCGTGGCGTAACTGTGGCGCAGCGTGTGAGGCGAGATGGTCTCGGTGAGGCCGGCCTCCAGGGCGCTCCGCTTGAGCAGATTCCAGACCGACACGCGGCTCAGGCGGCCGCCGCGGGCATTGAGGAACACCGCGGCGCTGGGTCGATCCCCGAGCAGGTGCGGCCGACCCCGTTCGAACCAGGCCGAGAGCGCCTCCAGGGCCGGCTGGCCCACCGGCACCACCCGCGTCTTGCTGCCCTTGCCGCGCACCCGCAGGGTGGCTTCGCGGACGTCGAGGTCCACCAGGTCGGAGCCACAGAGCTCACTGACCCGGAGTCCGCAACCGTAGAGAGTCTCGAGGATTGCGCGATCGCGAAGCGGCCGCGGTTCCGTGCCGCCGACGGTTGCCAGGAGACGATCCACCTGCCGGATCGTGAGCGTATCGGGCAGACGGCGCCCGGTGCGCGGTCCTTGCAGGGTCGACGCCGGATCGCCGGGCGCCAGATCTTCGGCGGCGAGGAAGCGCCCGAAGGCGCGCAGGGTCGAGACCAGGCGGGCGCGGGACCGCGGGGCCAGGCTCTCGGCAGCGGTCACGAGGAAAGCGCGCAGATGATCGGCATGGAGATCGGCCGGGTCGATGAATCCAGCCGGCTCGGCCCAGGCGCGCAGCCGGCGCAGGTCGCGATGGTAGGCCTCCAGCGTGGCGCTGGCCAGGCCGCGCTCTGCGGCCAGGTGGCCCAGGAAGCCATCGACGGCGGTGTCCCAGGCGCGGGCCGGATCAGCCATCGCTGTCCCGCTCCCGCCGGTCCACGAAGAAGGAGAGGATGTTGGCCACGTCGTGGCGATTGATGCCCCGGACCTCGGAGAACGCCTCGGGAGCGGCGGCGCGGATGGCCTTCACCGACCCGAAATGGTGCAGGAGCGAGAGCTTCTTGACCCGGCCGATCCCGGGAATCAGGTCGAGTTCACTGGCCGTCGTGCGCTGATCACGAAGGAGCCGGTGGTAGGTGATGGCGAATCGGTGGGCCTCGTCACGAACGCGTTGCAGGAGCTTGAGCGCGGGACTCTTGCGCGAGAGCTTCACCTCGCCGTTCTCACGCACGATGGTCTCCTCGCGCTTGGCCAGACCGATGAGATCGGTGTCGGCGAAGCCATGGCGGGCGAGCACCGATCGGGCGCGGCCGAGCTGACCGATGCCGCCGTCCACCACCACGAGATCTGCCGGGCGCTCGTCCTTCTCGGCGAGCTTACCGTAGTAGCGGTCGAGGACCTCCTCCATGCTGGCGAAGTCGTCGGGCCCCTCCACGGTGCGGATCCGGAATCGGCGGTACCGGGATTTATGCGGTTCGCCGCCCTTGAAGAAGACCAGCGAGGCCACTGTCTCCTTGCCCTGGAAGTTGGAGATGTCGAAGCACTCGATGGTCTCGGGAACCTTGTGCAGACCGAGAGCTTCCTGCAGGGCCACGTCACCGGGATCCACGCTGCGGCCGCCGTGCAGGGTCTCCCGAAGTTGCCGTTCGCCCAGCTTGAACGCCGCATTCTTGTGGGCCATCTCCACGACCTCGCGCTTGCGGCCGCGCTGTGGGACATGGATCTTCACGGCGCCGCCGCGCAGGCGCTCGAGCCAATCGGTCCAGGTGGCGAGGTCTTCCATGCTATGTCCCAGCAGCACCAGCGGCGGGATGTCCCCGGCGCGTGGATAGTACTCCCGCAGCAACTGGGCCTGGAATGCTTCCAGTTCCTCTTCCCAGCGGTCGCGCATGAGGAAGTGATGGGTGGTGAGGATGCGCCCGCCGCGGACCCGCAGGACCACGCCGCAGGCCTCCTCGCCGTCTCGGACCAGTCCACAGACGTCGGCGTCGCTGTCCAGGCCGGTGACGCTGCGGCCGTAGGTTGTGGTGGTCTCGAGCTGGCGGACCCTGTCGCGGAGGTCGGCGGCGTCCTCGAACTGGAGATCCGCCGCCAGTTGCTCCATCTGCACGTTCAACTCCACCACCACGGAGCGGTCGCGACCCTCGAGGAAAGCCACCAGCTGGCGGACCTGGTCATTGTAGGCGCCCTGGTCCACCAGATCGACGCAGGGCGCGGTGCAGCGTCCGATCTGGTAGTCGAGGCAGGGACGGTCGACGGCAGCGTCGGGGAGATCGAGGGAACAGGTCCGGACCCGAAAGAATCCCGCCGCGAACTTCAACGTCTCGCGCATGGCGCGAACCTCGGTGTAGGGCCCGAAATAGCGGGCGCCGTCAGGTTCGAGCTTTCGGACCACCGTGATCCGCGGATACGCCTCGCCCAGGCTGATCCGGAGGTAGGGATACTGCTTGTCGTCCTTGAGACGAACGTTGTAGTGCGGCCTGTACTCCTTGATGAGCTGATTCTCGAGGACCAGCGCGTCGGTCTCCGAATCGGTGGCTATATAGTCGAAATCGGCGATTTTCTTGACCAGGGCCGTGGTCTTGGGGTCGCGCTCGTCGGAATCCTGGAAATACGACCGTACCCGGGCATTCAGCCGCTTGGCCTTGCCCACGTAGAGGACCTTCCCCTGGCGATCCTTGTGCAGATAGACGCCCGGAGCCGCCGGCAGCAGCTTCAGCTTGGCCCGCAGCTCGCTGGCCTTTCCGTCCGGTTCGGAATCGTCTGTCAGCCTTGACATGGCCGCCTCATCGGGTTACCTTCTGCCGTCGTTGAAACTACCTGGAGGTAAAGGTCTTGCCCCATCACAAGAGTTGCAAGAAACGGCTCGTCACCAGCCGTATACGGCGTGAACGCAATCGCGACAACAAGGCCGCCATGCGTTCCGAATTGAAGCTGTTCCGCACCGCCGCCGATGGCTCCGAAGAGCGCAAGGACGGCCTGGTTGCGATGTATAGCACGGTGGACGTGCTCGCGCGCAAGGGTGTCATCCCTCGCAAGCGTGCGGCGCGTATGAAGAGCCGCCTGGCCGCACTGGCTGCCAAGTAGATCGCTCTTCGTCTCCCGATTCGGGGGTGCGTCCCTTGGGACGCGCCCTCTTTTTGCTGTCCATGAATGTGGCCGTCATTCCTGACCGGCCAGAGCCTTCAGCACATCGTGCAGGCCGTAGAGTCCCGGCGACGTCGCGTGGGCGAATCGCACCGCCGGCAGAACCCCTCGGAGGAATGCCCGCCGGGAATGGGCGCGGTGCGTCAAGACCAGTGTCTCCTCGTGGTCGCCGATGGTCCAGGTGTGATCGCCGATGACCCCGCCCACGCGCTGGGAATGGGACGGCGGCGGCTCATCCGCGCCGCGTTCCTGGCGCCAGGCATCGGCCAGCCAGCGCGCGGTGCCGCTGGGGCGGTCGATCTTGCCGCGATGATGCGTCTCCACCTGTTCGGCGTCGAACCCCTCGGGTAGCGTGCGAGCCAGCATGCGCAGCAGCATCTGCAGGGCGGGAATTCCCACCGAGAAGTTGGCGGCCTGCACCACGCAGGCCGAGCCGGCATAGTCCCGGAGCTTCTCCTGCTGGACGGCCGAAAAGCCGGTGGTTCCCACCACGAGTGGCGCACCGGACAGGGCCGCCTGATCCAGCAAACCGTCCAGGGCCTCGGCGAGGCTGAAGTCCACGATGACGCCGCCCTCGGGCAGGATCTCGCTGAGTCGGTCCTGGCCCAGCAGCGGCAGTCGGGGATGGAATCGCCCCGCGTCGATGTGCCGGCCGGGTTCCGAGACGAGGGCTTCGAGCCGGCAGTCGGATGCGGCGTCTACGAGTTCGGCCACCAGGCGCCCCATGCGACCTTCGGCGCCGTGCACCACCACGGGAATCATCCCCGCACCTCCCGATCGCCGTCCATGAGTGCCGAAAGGACCGATTCGTAGAACTGCACCAGGTGCTTGACGCTGTCCTCGGTCACCGGCATCAGCGGCAGGCGTGGCTCGCGTCGGCAGAGTCCGGCCAGTGAGAGCAGTTCCTTGACCGGCGCGGGGCTCGTCTCCACGAAGCAGGCTCGTGCCGTGGGATCGAGCAGGCGACTGAGCTTCCAGGCGGTGCTGATGTCCCCGCCGCTCCACGCTTCCCAGGCGCGTACCACGGTGCCGGGCAAGAGGTTGCTCACCACGCTCACCGCGCCCACGGCGCCGAGTCCGTAGATCTGGAAATTCAGGCCGTCGTCCCCGGAGAAGACCTGCAGACCCGTCTGGGCGATGGCGCGCTCCACCTGGTCGAGGTCTCCACTGGCTTCCTTGATGGCGACGATGTTGGGCTCGGCGGCAAGCTCGGTGGCGGTTTGCGGCAGCAGATTGCAGGCCGTGCGACCCGGGACGTTGTAGAGCATGATGGGGATGTCGACCGCGCGGGCGATCTTGCGGTAGTGGGCCACCAGGCCGTGCTGCTGCGGCTTGTTGTAGTATGGCGTGATGAGCATGGCCACGTCGGCGCCCCAGCCCTGGACCTCGCGGGTCTGGCTGATGGTCTGCTCGGTGTCGTTGGATCCGGCTCCCGCGACGACCAGACACTTGTCCTTGCAGATCTCCGCAGCGCTACGAACCATGAACTCGCGCTCGGCGATGCTGAGGACCGGCGCCTCGCCCGTGCAGCCGGCCGGCACCACGCCCGCCACGCCGCCCTCGACCTGGCGCCGCACCAGCGTCTGCCAGGCGTGGCGATCGAGGCTGCCGTCTCCGGCGAACGGGGTGACCAGGGCCGTGTAGACACCCTCGCGCATCGTGGCTCTGTCAGTCATTGCAGTCGACCTCTCCCTCGAACGCCACCACTGCCGGTCCGCGCAGATGGAGGCTGGCATCGTCGTGATTCACGGTGATGGTCAAAAGATCGCCGCCCCGGGTGCGGATGGCCACCGGCGACACCGTCCGCCGGAGCCGGGTCAGGACGACCGCGGCCGCCGAGGCGCCGGTTCCGCAGGCCAGCGTCTCGGCCTCCACGCCCCGTTCGTATGTCCGCAGAAACCACTCGCCGCCCGGCGCCGGCGCGACCCAGTTGACGTTGGTTCCGGCGGGAGCGAACTGATCGTGGTAGCGCAATGCGCGCCCCGTTTCGACAACGTCGGCCGCCTCGATGTCGGTCGCCTCGATGATCAGATGAGGTACGCCGGTGTTGCATGCGTGCAGGGTCGGCGTGTCCGTTTCCGGAAGCGCAAGGTCCATCACCAGCTCGCGGTAGGCCGGCAGGCTCACCTCCACGTCCTCGGGTCCATGGACCGTCCCGTTGAGAAGCCCCGCATAGGTCTCGAGCCGACAGGTCCCGGTCACCAGACCGCGACGATGAGCGAAGGCCACCGTGCAGCGCGCGCCGTTGCCGCACATCTCGGCCTCGCCGCCATCGGCGTTGTAGTATGCCATGCGGATGGTGTCCGTGGCGACCGCGCTCATGACGATCAGGCCGTCCGCCCCCACGCCGAGGCGTCGGTCGCAGAAGGCGGCGATGCGCGTGCGGTCGAGGTCCAGTCCGGCAGGAATGTCGCGGGCGTCGAGCATGACGAAGTCGTTGCCGGCGCCGTGCATCTTGGTGAAGGCCACTGGGCTCATGTCATTCCTCCAGCTCGGGCTCGGCGAGACTCGTGGTGTCGGCAGGCGCCAGGCCCAGGCTGTCGGTGGCGGCGCTGTCCGGCAGCATCGGTGCCGGCCACGGTGTCAGCGTGTCCGGCCAGACCGGCGCCAGGATCGCCAAGGGCAGGCCGGGCTCCACTTCCAGGCTGTCGACCAGGGCCCACGGTTCCAGCACCCACATGGTGTCGGCCTCCGCGCCGAGCGCGCTCAGAAGGCTGTCGCCGTCGACATCCACGAAGAACACGGCGCGGGTCAAGCCGGGGCCGGCAGCCTCGACGGTGAACGCGCCGGTGTCCGGTACGGCGACCGCCCCGGGGCCGCCGGCGACCTGTGCGGCGGCGACGAATCCCGTGTCCTGGTCCGCGATCCTCATGGTGAAGACCAGCACGCTGCCGGCGCTGTCGGGTCGGTCGATCAGGGCGCCGGTGAGCTGCCCGGGCGTGTCGGGCCGGTAGATCACGCGCAGTCCCGTGGTCTGGCGCGGTTCTTCGAGGGTCAGCTGGAGCGTGTCCGGCCATAGTCGCTGGGCCTCGGTGTCGGCGCGCCGTCGATCGTTGTTGGGGTCGTGATAGGCCCGCAGCAGCCAACGCTCGCCGGAGGCCGGCAGCCAGGGCAGGCGCCAGGTACCCGTGGAATCGGTGGTCGTACGCCGGAGCACGGGGCGCTCGGGCAGCGGTACGGAATCGGGACCGGCAGCGATGATCTCCACCACGCCTCCAGCCAGCGGCTCGTCCTCGAGTACCAGTTCGCCCGTGATCTCCCCGTCGTAGATCGAGTCGCCGGTGGCGAAGACGAAGGTCCGACCGAAGGGCTGCGGCACGCCGTGCTTGTCCTCCATGCCCGGCATGATCTCCACGACCACGGTGGTGTCGGCGGGCAAGGGTTCCTCGAGACGGACGGTGGCCACAATGGCGCGCGTCCAGCTGGTGCCGCGGATGGTGCGCTTGGGGTAGACGTTGAGCCAGCGGTAGGCGTCGACGCGTTCCATCTTCTCGCTGAACGAGAACTGCAGCTCGTCGATGGGGCCGAGCATCACC
>PIVY01000046.1 GCA_003353795.1 bacterium | reverse complement strand
CACATCGACTGGCGCGGCGACGACGACACCGGCCGGTCCATGGCCTCGGGCGTCTACCTCTACCGCTTCGAGGCCGGCGAGGTAAGCACGGTCCGGCGGATGATGCTGGTGCGTTGATTCGGCAGCGGGATCGAGGCCTTGTTTCTATTGGCCACACGGATGGTCGTGTGAGAGGTCGATCAAGGCGAATCCGTCCCATATAGTCTCGCCCGCAATGGATCCGTGCAGCTCTATCTCCAGCACCCCGGGGCACTCGCGACAGAATGTGTCGCGGAACGTCTCCGTGCGGTGGATGACCATGATCTCGCTCAATGTCAGGTCGTCGATCTCCGAGTGTACGACGGTTGATCGAGATCCGGACTCGACTCGTAGTTGCACCACGGGGTCGCCGAGCACGCGCACGTCGACGGCGTGTTCCTTGGCCAGGTGCTCGTCGCCGTTGCAGGCGATTGCGTCGTGGACGGCCTGAATGAATTCCTCGATGTGGTCTTCGGCAATGCTCAGGAAGAGATGACGGTGCGGGGGGATCGGATCGCCGGATGAGCGCACGCTGAAAAGCAGGTGGCTCGGACCGAACCGGGGTTCTCCCGCCTCGTTCCGCTCGACGCAGACGGACCACAGGCGACGATAGAGGGCGATGGTCGATGGTGTTTCCACCTCTCCGCCGTATATCTCGAGAAACGACACGCAGACGACGGTGTACGCGAGGTTCGCGGGTCCATCCGGCAAGGGATCGACGTGACGGTTCATGCGCGACGGGCAGGCGGACACGATCCCGTAGCAGCCCATCAGCAGTATGATGACGATCGTCAGGCGATTGATGATCATGGTTTCACCTCATGTTCCCGGTTGCCTACCGAACCGGACGGCCTCGACTTTCGCGGCGACGTCCGGGATTTCGGCCGGCGGGTTCATCTCAACACCTCCAGGCTACACATAAGTGCCTTTTCGAGATGTCGGAAAATGGCAGGCAAGTCCAATCACGGCGCTGGTCCGAACCACACGATTCCGGTGAGTTCCTCCGGGTCCGTCGCTGACCGCCGCAGCGGATAGCCGAGATGGATGAATTCTCCCCAAGTCATGTGCGGCTGAACATTCGGGAATGGCGCCCCGGACTCGTCGGGCGGACCAGCGGGGCCTACACGAACAGGGCCAGTCGCGCCATCCTGATAGACTTGGTATTCGAGTTCCGCCAGTAAGATGCTACTGGCATCTCCGAACTCATAGGATCCAAACATAAAATAGATGTCTGGCCCTTCCCCATTGATTGCTTCGAAGCCATCACGCGGGTGAAACACCAGCCCAACACCCTCCGGCGGAACGATCCGTACCAGAGCCGTACCGAGCGTCGATACGCTAGGGTGGCGCCACGTCAGGTACATCGTACCCGTCGCACCGGCAACATTCGACGGCGCTTCCACCTGCTCACCCTCTGGGTCGAAACTGAGTGTGACCAGGTCGAAGTGGCCGCCCGTAGTGAATGACTGTTCGTCCCCGCTGGCGACATTTCCGACCAGGTCGCGAAATTCCAGGCGCCAGCGATACTCCTCGTTGGCTATGAGATTCTCTAATTGAAAGCCGCCGTCGGATCCATCATACACAAGCGTCGTTGCCGGGCCGCCGCGATCACAGTAGACGGCAACCTCGTGCACACCAGACAGCGCGTCACTCGCTCCCGACCAAGCGAGCGACAATGTGGCATCGATTCCATCGGCGCCATCCACCGGCTGCATTGACAAGTTGGATAGGTCGGGAGGATCCAGATCCAGTTGAACGGGAGTCGATTCATAGACGCCGGACACAAGTTCGAATTCGTTCCGCATCTGCACTTTGACTGTGTGAGGTTCCGGGTCGTCCGGCAGATTCCAGTCTTCCAGCCGATCGGCGAAGATGCGCCAGGGAGCTTGGCCCAGCTCGTTCACGGTATTTGCCACACGGACGTATCGTGCAGCCGGATCGTCGAACAAGAGATCGACGACCGGTTCCGCGACGAACCCCGGAGCGTCACACCGAATGTTCGGATTGAAAGGCTGAACGGCGATGTCGTCGGAAACCTCGTGCAACAGTCCCAGGCTGGACCGATAGCGAGCAGTGACGACCTTTGGCTCGTCGAGCAACGCAAGCGGCCAATCGAGGATTCTCGCGCTATGGTGACGCAACTCCTCCCACCGACCACCGACGGAGTTCTCCGGAAGGCCGTTCCACATCCACATGCTGTCTGACGGTACCTCGACGAGGACCATAACCGCGCGCGAGTCTGTGAACTCGTCTCCATTGGCGATCGTCAGAGACGCTCGTTTGTAGTTGCCCGGAATCGACCACGTGAATTCCGACGTTTCCGCGAGCACAACGTCGTCGCCATCGACCGCTTGCACCGTCGCCGTATACCGGTCTCCCGCCATCGGCATCAGATCGATGAACCATGTTTCGTCGGTGAGCGCACGCAAGACGGGCGGAAAATTCAGGAGCTGGGTGTAGACCCTGTATCCAGTCACCTCGTCGCCGGTCCAGGCGGACCAGCGAAGGTCGACCCCTTGACCTGACCAGACGTACTCGAGATCCAACTCACCGGGAACGATCTCTGGCGGATCAGGAGGTTCAATCAACCCACCATCTTGAGCCTCGTCGCCATCGTCGCAACCGGTGGCCGCGACGAAGACAACGAAAACGACCATCAGAATGGATAAGAATCCGAAGCGGTATTGCATAGCTCCCCCAGTCGAAATCCAAACGATACCACTTGATCAGTACATGGTTCAATGGGGAAAACCGTTGCGTCGTCGACCCCCACCTTAAAAACAACGGATTACGCCATTGGCATAACCCGTCGGGTACTGTTTGGTGGAGCCAAGGAGGATTGGCATTTCAACCGTACAGTCCCGCCTCCCGCTGCCCAGTCCGACCCCGATTCTACCACTGGCGACTCACCATGGTCAATTCGGCGGCCTCCGAGATGCGTCCGACACTCCGCGAATCGCCGAGATCCGGCCTCCACCAATCAGTTTGACGCCCGAGCACGCAGACCCGTCGGTCCGGCTCTTTCGAGAGCCTCGTGAATGATGGGAAATTTATCCCCCGATGTCGCCACCGTCGCCGGCCGTCTGATCCATCTCCGGCCAGGCATCCTGACCGGCTGTCTGGTCCACCTGGCCGAACTCCAGCTCCACTTGCGGCGGCCCTCTCGCCGGCAGGACCTCCGGCGCCTCCGCGGGCTCCCCGATGTGCGTCAGGATCCGCTCGACCTGTGACCGGTCCAGGATGAACGCGATGATCCGCATCGGCTCGCCGCACCGCGGACACGCGAGCGGCAGGCACTCGTAGATCCGCGCCAGGAGCAGGGCCCAGCAATGGGCGGCGAGGCGGCCGACCGAGGATCCGGGTTCGTCGGCGTCGACCGCGCCGGCTGTTTCGGCCTCAGGCAGCCGCAATTTCTCACGTGCCTCCTGGCAATCGTAAATTTTCATTAACCGTCGCTGTTCACGAGCCGAATGCGACTCGGCGTACTAGATTCCCACGGTTCGAGTGTGTCACGATTCAGCCGGCTCTGGTCCGCGACGCGGAAACGCCCGTCGGCGCAGAAGCAACCTCCCAACAAGGCGGTAGTCGTTCATGGGCAAGGTCATTCAATTCGGCGAAACGGTACCGGGTTTCGAGATCCCCGTCCTGAACGAGCGCGAGATCCGCGCCGGTGCCGGCATCCTCTTCGTCGTGATGTTCGTCGCCATACTGATGGCCATCATGAAGAGCGATTTCACGCTGCTGAAGTACGCGGTCACCATCTTCCTGACCGACATCCTGATCCGGGTCCTGATCAATCCGCGCTATGCGCCCTCGCTGATCATGGGTCGCTGGATCGTGCGCAACCAGACCCCCGAATACGTCGGCGCCCAGCAGAAGAAGTTTGCCTGGATCATCGGGATCGTGCTGGCGACGGTCATGTTCGCGCTGCAGGTGGTCGTGAATTCGTTCAGCCCCATTACCGGATTGATCTGCCTGATCTGCCTGGTTTTCCTCTTCTTCGAGACGTCGTTCGGGATCTGCATCGGCTGCAAGGTCTACTCGCTGATCTACCGGGACAAGGCCCAGTACTGTCCGGGAGAGGTTTGCGATGTGAAATCGCGCCAGGAGATCCAGAAGACGTCGCCGGTGCAGGCGGTGATCATTCTGGCCTTCGTCGGCTATGTCGTGCTGGTCGCGGTGCTCTTCCACGAGAACTTCGCGCAGCCGCCGTTCGATCTGTTCGGGCTGACCGAAGCGCAGGCGGCGAACTAGGCGATCGAGGCCCTGCGGCCCCCGGTTTCGTTACCCCGCGAGTACCCGGGTCTGGACTTGCCTGCCTTTTTCCGACATCTCGAAAAGGCTACTTATGTGTAGCCCGGAGGTGTTGAGATGAGCTCATCCCGCAAGAGATTCTGTCGCGTGTGGGAGTTTCATGCAGGTCGGAGGCCGGGTAAGTAGAGGACGCCAGAGCTAGCCCACCTCATCCACGATCCCCACCACCACCGACCGCACCGGCAGATCCGCTTCGCCGAGGATCTGCCGCGCCCCGTTCCCCTCGTCCAGCATGATCACGGTCTCGCCGGCGCCGGCCCCCACGGTATCCACGGCGATCACATACCCCCCAGTCGGCTCACCGTCCTGATCAAGCTTGTCGAGCACCAGCAGCTTCCGCCCATTCATACTGTCGTGATGGATGGTCGACACGAGGCTGCCGCAGACGCGCGCGAGGATCATGATTTCTTCCTCCTGCGCCGCTTCGGCTTGGCGACCTCGTCCAGCCGCACGTCGTCCACGATCCCCACCACCGCGTGGTCCACCGGCACGAAGCTCGGCTCCAGCGTGAGCGCCGCCTCGCGACTCGCTTCCCAGTAGACAGTTTCGCCCGGCCCGGCCATGCGCGTGCCATCGGCGCAGACGAATGCCAGCCCGTCGGGCTCACCGAACTTGTCCAGCGGCTGCACCCACAAGAGGGGGATCCCCTCCATGCCCGCGGTCACCACCGCCGGCACCAGTCTTCCGATCACGCGGCCAAGGAACATGCGCTACTCCTCCACCGTCTCGGCGCCCGCGGGTTCCCACGAGCGGCAGGCCTGGAAACTCGTGCCCTCGCCCAGCACGTCGCGCAGGGTGTCGTCGAGGCGCGGCAGCACCGTCCCACCCAGCCAACCGGCCGTCTCGCCACCACGGTCGCGAGCCATGTCCAGCGCTTCCTGCACGTCGGTGAGCGAGCCGCTGATCACCGCCAGCGCGCGACCGCCCAGATCATCGGCCAGCCGGACCTCCACCAGGTCCACCGGCACCGCCTTGAGCGCGACGTCCACCGCCCGAAGCATTCCCGGTGACGTCGCGATCTCCATCACGCCCAGCGCCTCACCCTCGGCGGCGCGCCGATCTCCGCCGACTGCGGCCGCCAGTTGCGGATGCGGATCCGGCAGGCAGACCTCGTCATGCAACGCGCCGAGTTCGCACCCCACGGCCACCGCTGCCGCGTGCGCCTCCTCGGTGGCCGCCACCGAGCCGCCCACCAGCACCAGGTACCGACCCGGATGCACGGTCCCGCAGCGCAGCAGCGCCACGGGCGACATTTTCAGCATGCGGTCCACGGCGGCGATGCCCGCCACCGCGCCCGAGAACTCGAGGAGTGCCAGTGCCTGTTGCATGCTGTTACACGATCCGGAAGTGGTCGACCATCACGCACCGCCGTTGCCGCGAGAAGCTGAGCGGCGAGGTCATGCCCTCACCGGTGGGGCTGGCGATGGTGAAGCTGGTGAAGCCCTCGCCGCCGGCCGCGAGACCCGCCACGATGGGCCCGTTCTTGACGAAGATGCTGGTGTTGATCTCGCGGGCCATGGTGCTCAGGGCCTGGATGTCGTGGGAGTGCATGCTGGCCGAATGCCCGAACCCGTGCTCCGACTCCTTCGCCAGCTTGATCCCCCGCGCCACGTGCGACACCCGCACTACCGGCAGCACGGGCATGAGCTGTTCGCTCCAGACCAGCGGATGGTCCTCCGACACGTCGGCCACGACGAGCGGAACGTCGCCGGCCGTCTTGATGCCCGCCGCCGCCAGGATCACCCCGGCGTTCTTGCCCACGAACTGCTTGTTGATCACGCCGTGGGTGCGCGGGCCGCGGATCTCCTGGAAGATGTGCTTCTCCAGGCGCCTGACTTCATCGGATGAAGCGACGTACGCCCCGGCCGCGCGCATGGAATCGAGGAGTTTATCCGCCGCCGTCGCCGTGACGAATACCTGCTTCTCGTCCACGCAGATGACGTTGTTGTCGAATCCGGCGCCATGCACGATGTCACGACCCGCACGCTCGAGATCGGCCGTGTCGTCCACCACTACCGGCGGATTGCCTGGACCCGCGCACACCGCGCGCTTGCCGCTGTTCATGGCGGCCTTCACCACGCCGGGTCCGCCGGTGACCACGAGCAGGTTGATTCCCTTGTGGTGCATGAGCGCCGTGGCGGTCTCGATGGTGGGTTCGGCCACCGCGCACGCCAGGTTGGGCGGCCCGCCCACCGACTCGGCGGCGGCGTTCAGGTGGCGCACCGTCGACAGCGAACACCGCTTGGCGCTGGGGTGCGCGTTGAAGACCACGCTGTTGCCCGCGGCCACCATGCCGATGGTGTTGCAGATGATCGTGCTGGTGGGATTGGTCGTCGGCGTGATGGCGCCGATCACCCCGAACGGCGCCCACTCCATGAGCGTCAGTCCGTCGTCGCCGCTCGCGGCGTTGGGTACCAGGATCTCGGTGCCCGGCGTGGCCTCGGTCACGAGTCGGTTCTTGATCACCTTGTGCTCGACGCGACCGAGCCGGGTCTCCTGCACCGCCTCGCGCGCCAGGCTCTCGGCCTCGCGCAGCATGGCGGCGCGGTAGGCGGCGATGATCTCGGCGCGTTTCTGCAGGGACATGCCCCGCAGTTCCTCGAAGGCGGTTCGCGCAGCGGCCACGCACTCGTCGATGGTGGCGAAGACGCCGCCGCTTCCGGGTTCAGATACAGCGGCGGCCGGTGCGGTGCCCGGAGAAGCCACCGCGACCGGCCTGATCGCCGCCGTAATCGTCTTGTCGGTCCATGTGTTCGACTTACCGCTAACCCCGAGACGCCCCGCGAGTTCCCGGGCGATGTGATCGACCTGCGCGTCGGTGAGCCGCGCCATCACTCGTTACCCTTGCGGTACTTCTCGGTGCCCTCGATGTCCCAGCTGTCCACGATGGCCATGATGACCGCGTCCACCGGTTTCTGGTCGGTGACGGTGGTCTGACGCGCCGACGAGCCCGCGGCATAGAGAACGTACTCGCCCTCGCCCGCGCCCACGGCATCGACGGCGACCAGGCTCGCGCCGGTGAGCTTGCCGTCGGGGCCCGCCACGCCCAGCATGAGCAGCTTGAGGCCCTCGAGCTTCTCGTCCTTGCGCGTGGCCACCACCCGGCCCAGCACCCGTGCCAGTAGCATGGGTCTACGCCTCGGCGGTCTGGCGACCCAACGGGATCACCGCGTCCACGTTGGAGTGTGGACGCGCGATCACGTGCACGGCCACCACTTCACCCACGCGGGTGGCGGCGTTCTGGCCGGCCTCGCAGGCGGCCTTCACCGCGGCCACGTCGCCCCGCACGATGGCGGTGGTGTAGCCGCCACCGGTCTTCTCGTAGCCCACCAGATCCACGCGAGCGGCCTTCACCATGGCGTCGGCGGCCTCCACCGTGGCCGAAAAACACCGGCACTCGATCATACCCAGAGCGTCTGCCATTGCCGTTCCTCCTGTTACTTGATCGTTCTACCGTTCAGGGAATCCAGGGCCGCGACCGCCGCCGGTCGGGCCACTTCCACGTCTTTTTCCTCGCCGCCGATGTACACGCGCCCGAAGCTTCCGAACGAACGGACCTCGAGGATGTTGATGTGCGCGGCCTTCTCGGCCTCGTTGGCTGCCAGCGCGGCGTACGCGGCCGGTTCGCACTCCAGGATGAAGAGCGTCTCGCCGCTGAGGATCAGGTTGCCGTGGCGCATGCGGTTGATGAGCATGCACTGGTGGTCGTCGAGATGTCGCACCACCTGATCCGAGACGATGCGCGGCTTGAGGCGCTCCTCCTCCTTGAGCTCAAGGGCCTCGAGGATGGAGATGCCCGCCTGCCGTACCTCGGCCTGACTGTCGGAGTGCACCTCGAGCATGCCGAAGTGCCGCTCGACGATCTGCATGCCCGGTGTCACCGACGTGGATTTGAGCGCCACGTCCATGACCCGGTTGATCTCGATGCCCGGTGCGATCTCCACGAACAGGCTGGCCTGCCCCACCTTGGGCAGGAACCCCTGGGCCACGGTCGCCTGGAACGAGGCGAACTGGGGCTGCAGGCTGTCGATTACGCAGTAGGCTCTCAGGTCGACCATGCTCGTCCCCTCAAACTTTCGCAGTCTTCTGGGCCTCTTCCACGATGGCGATGCTGGCGCTGGCGCCGATACGGGTGGCGCCGGCGTCGATCATGCGGCGGGCGTCGTCGAAGGTGCGGATGCCTCCGGACGCCTTCACTTCCATGCCGGCCGGATGCACCATGCCGGCCATCAGCGCGATGTCCTCGGCCGTGGCGCCCGACGAGGCGAATCCGGTGGACGTCTTCACGAAGTTGGCCCGCGCGCGCTTGGACAGCTCACAGGCGCGCACCTTCTCCTCGTCGGTCAACAGCGCGGTCTCGATGATGACCTTGCTCACGGCACTGCCGTCGCGGCAGGCGTCGGTCACGGCCATGATGTCGCGCAGCACGTAGGCGTCGTCGCCGGCCTTGAGACGACCGACGTTGATGACCATGTCAATCTCCTTGGCCCCGTCGCGAATGGCGCGGCGGGATTCCATGCCCTTCATCTCGGGGACGCTGGCGCCGAGAGGAAATCCCACCACCGAGCAGGTCAACACACGTGTTCCGCGCAGGCCGTCGGCCACGCGTTTCACCCAGCAGGGGTTCACGCAGACCGAACGGAAACCGTGCTCGCGCGCCTCGGCGATGATGGTGTCGATCATCTCGATGGTGGCGTCGGGCTTGAGAATGGTGTGGTCGATGTAGCGGGCCAGTTCCTCGGGAATGCGGCCGGGGCTGCCGGGGCCAGTGGTGAGGCGGCGGGCGCCGAGGCCGATGAAATGACGGGCGGTGTCCGGGCAACTGCCCACGCAGGGACCCGCCTGGCCAGCACGATCGCCGGTCAGGGATTCGAGCCGCTGGATGACCCGTGCGAAATCGGCGTCCGAGATGCCGAGAGTGGCGCCGCCGCCGGTCGGGGCGGACTCGATCATGGCCACACGGCGCTGGTGGCGCGATTCGCTGCATACTGTATTCAGAAACACGTCCACGATCTGGGCGGCCAGGTTGGCCCCGATGAGCCCCGCGCCCAGGGTGAGCAGGTTGGCGTCGTTGTGCTCGCGGCCGTTGCGGGCGCTGGACACGTCGTAGGCCATGGCCGCGCGCACGCCCGGCACCTTGTTGGCCACCATGGACGAGCCGATGCCGGCGCCGTCGATCATGATGCCTCGCTCGGCCGCTCCCGAGGCCACGGCCTCGGCCACCTTGCGGGCGAAGACGGGGTAGTCGACGGCATCGGTGGAGCCGGTCCCCACGTCCTGAACCTGGTGGCCCCGACCCTGCAAGTGCTTCAACAGCTTCTGCTTGAGCTCGAATCCGCCGTGATCTGCGCCAATGGCGATCATCATCTCGATCCTCGCATGATTACCAGACCCTCGAGGGGTCGCCCGGCCGTACCGGCCCGGAATCCGTGGCCGCGCGAGCCACCCCGAAAGGTCCCTCGATGGCGTCTCGCAGGTTCCGCACGTGCTCCTGGTATCGGAGCCTCCCGCGTTCGGTGATCTCGAATCGGGTGACGCCCCGTCCACCCTGCCTGCCCCGCTCGGCAACGATGTAGCCCGCGTCCACGAGTTTCCGCGTCTGCACGTGCAGGTTGCCGGCGGCGATTCCTGTCTGCTCGCCAAGTGTGGTGAACGACAGCTGCCGTCCCGGCATCAAGGTCGCCACGATGGCCAACCGAGCGGGGATTCCCAGGACCTCGTCGAGATCGTTTGCCTTCATTTGATGAAACCCATATCCGGCTCATGACGACAGCGGCTCCATCGCCCCCGCGGACCGCACATTCACTTCGTGTCGTGAAGCTTAGATCAGGGCATTTCGTTGGTCAAGGGCTTTTTCTGGGACGGTATTCGGCGACCGGCTCCGCCACACCGCGGGACGAAGAAGAGCCGACGATCGTTCCCCATGACGCGATCTGGCGGCAGGTTGGGATAATGGCGGCTATTTACTTCATGATATGAAATTAAAATCAAAGGCAGTCTGATTGACTGCCACGGAATGATCTGGCGTCGAATGCGGTCTATCGAATGAGATGCAGCTTCCGGGTCTCGACGAGGCTACCGGCCGTCAATCGCGCCAGATAGACCCCACTGGGCACCTCGCGACCGGCCGAATCGCGACCCGTCCATCGGACCGAATGGTAACCGGTCGATTGGTGCTCGCTCACCAGGGTCTGCACAAACCGGCCGTCGGCCGTGAACACGTCCAGGTTCACTGCAGCCGCCACGCGGAGCTGGTAACGGAGCGTGGTCATCGGATTGAACGGATTGGGGTAGTTCTGCAGCAGGGTCGTCGCCGTGGGCAGTCCGTGATCGTCGCCAGGGACAGCAGTCGTGGTATCCACGTCCAGATTGATCTCCAGCAGACCGCGAAACGCCTCCCCATCCTCGATGAGCGGGATGATCCGGGCCGCGGCGTCGGGATCGCTGGCCCAGCGGTCCTCGTCGATGTAGGGATCGCCGGCGAAGTAGATCTGCGTGGTGAGGGCCGCGCCGTCGGGGGGACTGAAGATCACGTGCAGATGCCGCGGTCGGAAGGTGGCGCCGTTGAGATACCGCCCCGGCAGGATGGTCTCGAAGGCGAAGGCCCCGGCCGCGTCGGTGATCATCTGGCCTCGGCAATTGAAGGGGTCCTCGTCGGGACATGCCTCGTGCACGCTGTAGCAGCCGTCGTCCGTGGCGTGCCACACGTCCACCACGGCGCCGGCAACGGGGTCGGCGCAGTCGCGCGCGAAAACGCGGCCGTCGATGAAGAGACGGGCGCCGGGCTCGTCGGGCGAGGCGAGGACGGTCCGCATGGGAGCATCCGCCACGTGGAACGGACCGAGGATGTCAGTGGTGGTGAGCTCGCACTGACCATGGGCTGTCCGGGCACCGAGAGCGCCGGCAGCCGCGAGGGTCGAGGTGAACAGGAATCCCCGGCGGGACAGGGAGCGGGCGATATCGGCGGGCTTGTCCATGGCGACCTCCGTGAGGGTAGGCTACAAACCCTACCAAATTACTGCTATTTCAACCAGTAACATCGGCGAACACAGGACGTTGTTCGTGGGTACGCTACCCGTGCCCGAACCCTGGAGGCCCCGTGTTGAACGTCCTGCTCTGGCTCATCCTCTTCGTGCTTTGCTGGCCGCTGGCCATTCTCTTCGTGGTGCTTTACCCGCTGGTCTGGCTGCTGCTGCTGCCGTTCCGGCTGGTCGGGGTCGCGTTCGCCGGGGTGTTCGAGCTGCTCAAGGCCGTGATCTTCCTGCCGGCGAGGCTGCTGGGGGCTCGGCCGAGGTAGCGGCGGCCCGGCGGGCGGATTGGAACCCGTGGAACCGGACGAACCGACCCGCCGAACCGGGCCGAATTCGGTCGCTTCCCAGCCGATTCCCCTGGTCAACCCACCCAATTCCTCCTATCTTCCCGCCTCCTCCCCTTCCCAAGGAACATCATGTCCAGCGAAGACCAGTCAGACCTCGTGGGTTTCCACGACCTTTCTCTCATCGAGCCCGTGCAGATGGCTCTTGATGAGCTGGGACACACCACGCCCACGCCCATCCAGGCGCAATTGATTCCGCACCTCGCTGCCGGCCGCGACGCCGTGGGCCAGGCGCAGACCGGCACCGGCAAGACCGGCGCCTTCGCCCTGCCCATCCTCTCGTTGCTGGACCCCGAACTGCAGAACCCCCAGGCCCTCGTGCTCACACCCACGCGCGAGTTGGCCATGCAGGTGGCAGCGTCCTTCGAGGAATACGCCCAGTTCATGGAGGGCTTCAAGGTGCTGCCCATCTACGGCGGCGCCGACTACGGCAAGCAGTTCCGCAGCCTCCGCCGCGGCATCCACGTGGCCGTGGGCACTCCCGGCCGCGTCATGGATCATATGCGGCGCGGCACCCTGATCCTCGACGACCTCGCCTGCCTCGTACTGGACGAAGCGGACGAGATGCTCCGCATGGGCTTCATCGACGACGTGACCTGGATCCTGGAGCAGACCCCCGACGAGCGGCAGGTCGCCCTCTTCTCGGCCACCATGCCGCCGGTGATCCGCAAGATCGCGCGCCAATACCTGAACGACCCCGCCGAGGTCACCATTGCCGCGCGCACGTCCACCGTGGAAGCCACGCGGCAGCGCTACGTGCTGGTGAGCGAGTCGAAGAAGCTGGAGGCGCTGGCCCGCGTGCTCGAGGGCGAGGCCACCGACGGCGTCATCGTCTTCGTGCGCACCCGCGCCGCCACCGTCGAGGTCACCGAGCAGCTGAAATTGCGCGGGATCGCCGCCGCCGCCCTCAACGGCGACATGGACCAGAACCTGCGCGAGCGCACCGTGGACCGGCTCCGCAAGGGCAAGCTGGACATCCTCGTGGCCACCGACGTGGCGGCGCGAGGACTGGACATCGACCGCCTCAGCCACGTGGTCAACTTCGACATCCCCTACGACCCCGAGGCCTACATCCACCGGATCGGCCGCACCGGCCGGGCGGGCCGCGAGGGCGACGCCATCCTCTTCGTGAGCCCGGCGCAGCGACGTCTGCTGACCACCATCGAACGCACCACCAAGCAGCGCATCGAGCGCATGGATCCCCCGGACGCCGGCGCCATCAATGAGCGCCGCATCGCCCGCTTCCAGGACCGCATCACCGCCGCCCGCGAACCGGTCGGCCAGCTCGGCCCCTTCGCCGACATCGTCGACCGGTACTGCCGCGACAACGACGCTCCGCAGCTCGAGGTCGCCGCGGCCCTGGCCCGCCTGCTCCAGGGCGACGAGCCGCTGCTGGTGCAAGACATGGAGCGCATCGCCTGGATCGACCCCTCGGATCGGCCGCCGCCACCGGGAGCCGGCCCGCGTCATGCCCGCAATCAGCGACCGGCCCGCCACGGACCTCCCAAGGAGGGTGACTTCGAACGTTTCCGGGTGGCCGTGGGCCGTGCCCATGGTATCGCGCCGGGCAATCTGGTGGGCGCCATCACCGGCGAGGCCGGCATCGAGGGTCGCGTCATCGGCCGGATCGAGATCCACCAGGAGCACAGCTTCGTCGACTTGCCCACCGGCATGCCCGACCACGTGCTGAACCGGCTGCAACGCGTCCGCGTGCTGGGCGTGCCCCTGGCCATGGAGCGGGCCGGAGCCGGCAGCAGCGAGCCGCGGCCCGCCTATCGGGGCAAGCGCCAGAAGCCGCGGGGAGGCCCGCCCGCACCGGTGAGCCGCAAGCAGCGACGGCGCGAGCGGTAACCTCCGATCACGGGCAACTCGTCGCCAGCGTCTGCGCGAACATGGCGATGTCGGTCAGGTTGATCGCGCCGTCCCAGTTGAAATCCGACCGGTACGGTGCGCCGCCGCCCTGGAGATCCTGGGTGAATAGCACGATGTCGGACAGGTTGACCGCCAGGTCGCCGCTGAGATCCGGGCTGTTCATGCTCACGGGCAGGACCTGCGGGAGCGGCTGATACGATCCGGTCGCCTCGAGCACCCACACCCGACAGTTCTGGAATTGCTGACCACCGCCGTGATAGGCCAGGGAGAACGTGGCCTGACCGGCCAGGTTCGACGGCCCGTCGGCGCAGTTGGCGGCGTGCGGCGGCGGTGGATAGAAGGCGTCCGAGCACCAGCTCATGGGCGAGTTGAGATGCTCGAGACGGATGTCCCGCTGAGGAACGCCGGGAACCATGACTCCGGAGGCGTCGACGAACGTGGCCACGATGGTGGCGGACGTGGGCACGCCGCCGGGACCGAAGCAGTTCATGAGCGGCGAGCCACTGCCGTTGGGAACCACGAAGATCGAGACGGCGGGATGGGGGGAGTTGAGTACGGCGGTGCTGTTGGCAGCCACCGGCGTGCCCTGGCCGAACACCGGAACGGCGACCAGCAGGACCGCGAGGGCGAAGAACCATTGCCGGTTCAGCATGGAATGACCTCCTCGAACAAGTCACGAGAATACGAGACGATGGTCCCGTGATGCGGGTACCAACGTTCCCGTTTGCCGCTCGAGGGATCTCTTACAATCAGGCCGAGCCGGCCGCCGGCTTCATGGCCGCCAGCAACGCCGCGTTGTCGGCGTGCTTCTCCAGCAGCTTCATCAGCCCCGCCATGGCCGGTCCCGGTTCGGCGGCCGCCGCGCCGCGCCGCAGTAGGCTCACGGCCGCGAACTCGACCTCGTCGTAGAGCAGTTCGTCGCGCCGGGTACCGCTCTGCCGCACGTCCAGGGCCGGAAAGACGCGCTGCTCGGCCAGCTTGCGCGACAGCACCAGTTCCATGTTTCCGGTGCCCTTGAACTCCTCGAAGATGAGGTCGTCCATGCGGGACCCGGTCTCCACGAGAGCCGAGGCGATCACGGTCACCGATCCGCCACCCTCGATGTTGCGCGCCAGGCCGAAGAAGCGTCGCGGAATCTCCAGCGCCCGCGAATCGAGACCGCCCGAGAGGGTGCGGCCGGAACCCGAGCCGTGCACGTTGAAGGCGCGGCCCATGCGGGTGAGGCTGTCCACCAGGATGACCACGTCGTGGCCGCACTCCAGTTCACAGCGGGCCTGGGCCAGGCAGAGTTCGGCCAGACGCACGTGGGTGGCCGTGTCCTGATCGTTGCTGCTGGCGAGCACCTCGGCAGGTACCCGCCGGCGGAAATGGGTGACCTCTTCCGGTCGCTCGTCCACCAGTAGCACCACCAGACGGGTCTCGGGTGCATCGGCGGCGATGGCCACCGCGAGTTCCTCCAGCAACTGGGTCTTTCCGGTCTTGGGCGCCGCCACGATGAGGCCGCGAGTGCCGCGGGCCACCGGCGCCAGCAGGTCCACCAGACGCATGGACGGGTTGCCGCCGTCGCCCAGCCGGAAGCGTTCCTCCGGATTGATCACGGTGAGGTCGGCGAAAAGCGTGCGAGCACCGAACGCGTCGGGCGGCAGGCCGCAGACGTCGGTGACCGCGGCCAGCAGCGGCCCCTTCTTGCCCTTTCCGACCTGACCGGTCACCGTGGCGCCGGTCACGAGGCTGTATTTCTTGATGAGCGTCTGTGGCACGAAGAGATCGTCGGAGGTGGCCTTCAGCGAACGCGCGGGGTCGCGTAGGAACCCTCCGCCGCGGGACAGGAGTTCGAGCACTCCGGTGACCGTGGGTGTCATGGTGGTTCGACCGTCTTTCTAGAGTCTTTCCGCCATGCGGCGGACATGGTGGCCGGTGATGGGCCAGCGCCCATGAGCCAGTGCGATGTTAACACGGCAAGGGGATCGCGCCAGGTGCGACTGACCCTCGGCCGACGAACCGCAGGGACTATCGGAGGCCCAGATAGGGTCCCGGAAGACTCGGATTCGTCAGCAGGGTGATCATGGGAACTCCAAACTGGATCGCCGAAGCGGCGAGGCCGTGACAGCATAGTCATGAACGTTCCGGGATGCCGCCGGCGTCCGGACCCGTCGATATCGAGAGATTTTCGTGGCGCTCGCTGCCGGGTTCTATATTCTAGGCGCCGATGTTCACGAAGATGCAATTTCGGGAGTTCCGTTCATGTCGATCACGACGCGCATAGGCCTCGCCATCCTCCTGATCGGCGCCACCTGGGCAGCGTATCCCGCAGCGCCCTCCGCCGCCGACTGGGAACCTCCGACACCCAAGCCGGAATCCAAGGACTGGGTCCGATTGTCGTCCGGCGAGTGGGTCCGCGGAGCCATCGAGTTGCTCCAGTACGAGAAGATGTACTTCGATAGCGAGGAGATGGACGATCTCGAGTTCGACTGGGAAGACGTCGCTGAGATCCGCTCGGCGCGGATTCTCACCGTTGGCATGATCGGTGGCAAGGTCGTGTCGGGAACGGTCGCCATGAGCGACGGGATCATGAGGATTCGCACCGGAGTGGGCGTTGAGGAATACTCGGCCAGCCAGGTCCTCGCCATCATCGAGGGCCGACCCACCGAACTCAATTACTGGTCGCTGAAGGCCACTGCGAATCTCGTCGCCCGCACCGGCAATACCGAGCAAAACGACTTCACGTCATTTCTGCGGCTACGGCGCCAGACCACCCGGAGCCAGTTCAACGCCGAGTACCGCGGCAATTACGGTTCCACCGACGGGGAGAGCACGGTGGCCAACAGCCGCGTCGACGTCGATGCCAACTGGTTCCTCTCGCGCCAGCTCTTCGTCACACCGCTGGCCGTGGATCTGTTCAACGACGAATTCCAGAACATCGACCTGAGATCGGGCCTCAGTGCCGGTTTCGGTTACTACCTCATTCGCAGCAAGACCGACTGGCAGATCAACGCCAGCGGCGGTTACCAGAAGACGACCTATATCTCGGTTGGCGAGGGCGAGGACCTCACCGTCAACAATGGCACTATCACCCTGGGTACGACGCTGGAAATGGACCTGACCAAGAACATCGAGCTGGACACCGAATACAGCATCCGCCGCACTCTCGGCACGGACGAAACCACGTTGCACCACAGCTATTTCATGCTTTCCTTCGACATCCTGGGCGACATCATCGACTTCACGGCCTCCGTCACCTGGGACCACAACTCCAATCCCAAGACGAATGCCGAAGGAATCACGCCCAAAAGTGACGACGTGACCATGGCTTACGGACTGGGCGTCGATTTCTAGATCGCGCCCCGCCGGTGGCGAGAATTCCCTTGCGAATCCACGAAATTGAACGAAAATTGAACTGGGACTGGCGACAGCGCCAGTCTGTTCTTGATGGGGTCCGGCCTGTAGAGCCGATACTGGAAACGAAGCCTGGCCCTGTGTTTTCGAAAGAAGTGTTCTCGTGAAGAAGATCTACGTGGGTAACCTCAATTTCAATTGCTCCGACCACGACCTGGCTGCCATGTTCTCCTCGCACGGCGAGGTCGTCAGCGCCAAGGTGGTCCTGGACCGCGACACCGGCCGCTCCCGCGGCTTCGGTTTCGTTGAAATGTCCGACGACAACGCTGCCATGTCCGCCATCCAGGCCGTCAACGGCCAGGAGATCGACGGACGCACGTTGACCGTCAATGAGGCCCGGCCCCGCGAGCCGCGCGGCGGCGGCGGTGGCGGCGGCGGCGGCTCCCGCTGGTAGCTCGCGTCCGGCGGACCCGATAACGGTTCGCCAGAGACGCCGAGACGAAGAAGCCCCGCTCTCCTGGTGAGAGCGGGGCTCTTCTTTTTTTCTCACGGTCGGCTATCTCAACCCATCTTGATCGTCAAACCGGCCGCCACTTCCCACTGCCAGATTGCGTACCCCGACACGCTCACGCCCGCGCCACCGCTGCCGAACCAGAGGCCGGCGCCGGTGTTGTAGAACGTCGGCATGGTCCGGAAGCTGGCGCGGACGCCGATTCGCTGCGCCTCGCCGAAGAATGCCTTCACGCCCACGCCGAGCGACATCGAGAACTTGGTGGCCGAATCCAGGTAGTAGGTATCGGCCGGATTGTTACTGTCCTCGGGAATCGTAAAACTGCTCTCGGAGGGATTGTAGTAGGTGACGCCCAGGGCGAACGTTCCGTAGGGAACCACGTTGCCGCGCGGAACACCCCGCACCATACCGATCTGCCAGTAGTTGACCGACATGTCGCTGAGGGTCCGTATCGGCTGGCCGCGTTCGTCCCAATCGAGCTTGCCGTCCTGGTGATCGTAGCTCAACTCCACCCAGGTGGCCGGCCCCATGGGGATGTCCAGGGCGATCTGCCAGCTGGGGGCGGTCCCGAGCCGAAACCTGTTTCCGTTCCAGGTCTCGATGTTCCCGCCCCACATGTGTCCGTACATGACCGAAATGTCGATCTTCTCGTCGTGCTGGGGAGCGGCCGCCCGCTGGGGCGAACCCCCACGTCGCTGGGCGCTGGCCTCTCCTACGGTGACCAGTAGCATCACCACGGCCAGGAAGATCGGGAAGAATCGGGTGTTGGATCGCAGATTCACGGTGTGTCCTCTCGCTGGGAATCAGCCAGGGTAAGCAGGAACGCGCACTCCAGCGCGGTTTCCCGGTAGCGCCGGAAGCGGCCCGACTGCCCGCCGTGGCCCGCCTCCATGTTCGTATGCAGAAGCAACAGGTTCTCATCGGTCTTGCGGTTTCGCAACCGCGCGACCCACTTGGCAGGTTCGAAGTACTGGACCTGCGAATCGTGGAAGCCGGCGGTGACCAGCAAGTTGGGATAATTCTTGGCTTCCACCTGGTCGTAAGGCGAGTAGGCCAGCATGTAGTCATGATAGACCTGCTCGTGGGGATTGCCCCACTCGTCATACTCGCCGGTGGTCAGTGGGATAGAATCGTCCAGCATGGTGGTGACCACGTCCACGAACGGCACGTCCGCCACGGCGCCGTGCCAGAGGTCCGGCGCCAGATTGACCACCGCGCCAACCAGAAGGCCGCCCGCGCTGCCGCCCATGGCGTAGATCCGATCCGGATCGGAGTACCCGGCGTCGATCAGGTGCTCGCCACAGGCGATGAAGTCCGTGAACGTGTTCATCTTCCGGAGCAGCTTGCCGTCCTCGTACCAGTGGCGGCCCATTTCCTGGCCACCTCGCACATGAGCGATGGCGAACACGAAGCCGCGATCGAGCAGGCTCAGCCGCCAGCTGCGGAATCCGGCGCTCGAACTGGAGCCGTAGGAGCCGTAGCCGTAGACCAGGCAGGGATTCTCGCCTCGCGCGAAGAGATCCTTCCGATAGACCAGCGAGACGGGGACCTCGGTACCGTCCGGTGCCGTGGCGCGGATGTACTCGGCCTGGTACCACTGCGGGTCGAACTCCCCGAGCACCTTGTCCTGCTTCATCACCACCCGCGTGCGGGAATTCATGTCGTAGTCGATGACCGACCGCGGGGTGGTGAGGGAACTGAATCCGTACCGCAGAGTGGTCGTGTCCAGTTCCGGCGAGCCGATGATCCAGGCGCTGTAGGTGGCCTCGCCGAATTCGAGGTCGTGCTCGCCGGTGTCGTGCCAGGGCTTGATGCGCAGATGAGCCAGGCCGCCTCGACGTTCCTGGACGACCAGGAAATCGCGGTACAACTCGAATCCCGTCACCAGCACCTCGGGATCGTGGGGCACCAGATCCTGCCAGCCCTCTTTGCCGGTCCAGTCTTGGCCGCACGCGACCAGCCGGAAGTTCTCGGCTTCCAGATTCGTCCGCACCACGAACCGGTCGTCGATATGATCGACCGAATACTCGAGGCCACGCTCCCGTGGCTGGAACACTCGCCACTGTCCGGCGGGCTGGTCGGCCAGCAGGTATCGGACCTCGTCGGCAATGGTCTGAGACGAGCGAATCAGCAGATAGCGCCGGCTCTTGCTCTTGCCGACACCGACGCTGAAGGTGTCGTCGGTCTCCTCGAAGACCAGAACAGCGTTGGCCGGATCCTGCCCCAGTTCGTGTCGCCAGACCTGGTAGCTGCGGAGGGTCTCGGGGTCCTGGCGGACGTAGAAGAGAGTCCGCCCGTCTTCAGCCCAGACCGCTCGGGGAGTCATGTCCGGAATCCTGTCAGGCAGGTCCTGGCCGGTGGCGAGGTCGCGGAATCGCCAGGTGTACTTGCGCCGACCGACGGTGTCGACGGCGTATGCCACGGTGCGGTTGTCGCTGGCGACCCGCACGCCGCTGAGGGCGAAATAACCCTCGCCGGACGCGAGTTGGTTGCCGTCGAGCATCACCTCTTCCGGCGCCTCCATGGTCCCTTCGCGCCGGCAATGGAGGGCATACTCCCCACCTTCGACATAGCGCGTGTAGTACCAGTAGCCTCGCGAAAACCGCGGGACCGAGGCGTCATCGGGTTCGATCCGCCCGATCATTTCCTCGAAGAGTTCGTCCTGGAGCGCCTCCGTGGGGGCCATCACCTGCTGGAGATAGGCGTTCTCGTCTTCCAGGTATCGAACCACGTCGGGATTGTCCCGCTCGCGCAGCCAGTAGTACTCGTCGACACGGGTCTGGCCATGGGCCGTCAACTCGTGCGGAATCTGTTTGGCGGTCGGGGGAGCGGGATCGCCGGCACAGCCGGCCAGGGACAGTAGGGCCATGGTCGTCACGATCAGGGTCAGAGTTCGCATCTCGGTTCCCGGCTTTGAAGGGAGAGAGGGGCCAGCGCTGTGGGATTATACGGCGTCTCCAATCTGCGTCCACCCCCGGATGACGCCGATCCTGCCCGCCAGGCGCTGGCTGTCAACGGATCGTGCAATTTTGTTACGAGTTTATCATTCAGGGAGTGATATTATCCTTTTAAAGCGTGGTGAATTCTTTACAATCCGGACATCCGTTTCGTCGATTCCACCAAGGCCAAGGAGACTCCCCATGACGCGACGTTGGCTCCTCACTGTCGGCATCCTCTTCGCCGGCATTCTGCTCGCCCTGCCTACCGCTGGTCTGGCCAAGGACCGCCTGGCATTCTCCGGTGGCCCCGAGGGCGGCACGTTTCAGTACTTCTCCAACGGCATCGCCATTCGTCTGACCAAGAACATCTCCGGCCTCGAGGTCTCCAACATGGCCTCGGCCGGTAGCCTCGAGAATCTCCGCCGGGTGAACTCGGGCGAGGCGGACTTCGGCATCGTCTACTCCGGCGACACCTACCTCGGGCGCAACGGGCGCCTGACCAAGGACGACAACAAGTACGAGAACGTCCACGCGCTTGCATACCTGTATGGAGCGCCTGCTCACCTCATCGTCCTGCAGGGCAGCGGTATCGAGTCGGTCAACGACCTGGCCGGCAAGCGCGTAGCCGTGGGTGGCGCGGGCTCCGGCGCCGCGGGTGCTGCGCAGCGCTACTTCAGCGCGCTGGGTCTGTGGGACAAGATGAAGGTCGAATTCCTGGGCTACAGCAAGGCCGCCGCCGCTCTGGGCGACGGGCTCATCGACGCCTTCTGGGTGTTCGCCGGCTTCCCAAACTCGTCCGTGATCCAGGCCGCCGCCAGCAACAAGATCATGATCCTCAGCGTGGTCGAGGCCGGCGAGGAGGGCGGATTCTTCGAAGCCTACCCGTTCTACACCAGGCTGACCATCCCGGCCGGAACCTACAGCGGCGTCGACTACGACGTGCATTCGTTCCAGGACTCCGCCCTCTGGGTGGCCGGCAAGCACGTGTCCGCCACCTGGGTCGAGCAGGCCCTGGCAGAAGTCTTCTCCAAGGAAGGCATGGCCTACATGGTGAAGGTCAAGAGCACCGCCAAGGCCATGTCCATCGAGGGCGCTCTCGACGGTATCGTGACGCCCGTCCACGAGGGCGCCGAGACGTTCTGGAAGGGTCATGGACTGGTGATCTCCACCGATCAGGCGGCGCGGTAGCGCCAACGATCCAGCCATAGCCGATCCCGGAGCGGGGCCCCCGGGCCCCGCTCGTTTTCTACTCAAGCGACCAGCCAGCCCACGGAGACACCATGGCCAGCAGCGACATTTCCGCCCCGGAACCAGGGTCCTCGGGTGACAAGAAGAAGCTCGAACAGATCATCGAGAAGGACAACAAGACCACCCGCACCCCCAAGGGATTGTGGCACGCCCTGATTGCCGGTCTCGCTGGAGCCATGGTGGTGTTCTACTTCTACACCGCCGGCGTGGCGTCGGTGGCCACGCAGTTCCACCGCGGCGTGTACGTGTTCATCACCTTCATCTTGATCTTCCTGCTCTATCCGGTGGGCAAGAACTGGCTCCGGTACCCGTTGAATCTCTTCGTGGGCGCGGTCACCACCAGTGCGGTGGCCGCCTGGTTCTTCTTCCCCGACGCCACCACGTTTCATGACCGCGTGACCCGGGTGAGTGGCGTCTGGGCAGAGCAGGGTGCCGGTGCCGGACTGGCCGACGCCATGAGCCTCTGGTGGCTCGGGCTCGGAGCGGTGATCGTCGGCGCCGTTCTCGTCTACGCCGATCGCTGGGCCGAGCGCAAGTACCCCGAGTACCCCAGCTTCTCCGACCTTCTGCTCGCCTTGATCTCGGCCTGGGTCGTGGCCTACTGGATCTTCGAGTTCGAGAACCTCAATTACCGCGCCGGCGCAGAGAACGAACTCGACGCCCTGGTGAGCGTCGTCGGCATCGTCCTGAGCCTCGAGGTCTGCCGCCGGGTGCTCGGCTGGGCCATGACCTTCATCGGCATCAGCATGCTCTGCTACGCCTATTTCGGACCCTACATGCCGGAGGTCATCTCCCATCGCGGCTTCGGCGTCGAGCGCCTTTGCACCGCGCTCTACCTCACGACCAACGGCGTGTTCGGGGTCATGGCCAACGTGCTGGCGACCTACGTGATCCTGTTCATCTTCTTTGGCGCCTTCCTGCAGAAATCGGGCGCCGGCCGGTTCTTCATCGACGTTCCCATGGCCCTCGCGGGCAAGACCACCGGCGGCCCGGCCAAGGTCGCGGTCATGGCCTCGGCGCTCTTCGGCTCGGTGTCCGGTTCGGCCATCGCCAACACGGTCTCCACCGGCGCCTTCACCATCCCGCTCATGAAACGGGCGGGATTCCGCCCCCACGTGGCCGGCGCCATCGAGCCCTCGGCCTCCATCGGCGGCATGTTCATGCCACCGATCATGGGCGCGGGCGGCTTCCTCATGGCCGAACTCACCGAGACGCCCTATTCCCACATCATGCTCATCGCCATCGGTCCGGCTCTGCTCTACTTCTTCTCGGTCTTCTGCATGATCCATTTCGAGGCCAAGAAGCACAAGATCGAGGGGATCCAGGATCCCGACGCGCCGCACTGGACCGCGGTCCTCAAGGAGCAGTGGTACTTCGTCATGCCGCTGGTGATCATCACGGTGCTCATGATCAATGGCAAGTCGCCCGGCTACAGCGCCTTCTGGGCCACGCTCTCGTGCATCGCCGTGAGCTGGGTCAAGAAGGAGACCCGCATGGGTCCCAGGGAGATCTGGGAAGCCATCCAGACCGGCGCCCGCAATACGCTCATCATCGGCGCCACCCTCGGCGTGATCGGCATCATCGTGGGCACCATTTCGCTCACCGGCATCGGCCTCAAGTTCTCCGACATCATCATCTCGCTGGCCGGCGGACACCTGCTGCCGGCGATCCTGCTGGTGGGCCTGGCCTCGCTGGTGCTGGGCATGGGCGTACCGGTGACGGCAGCCTACCTGATCACCGCCGTCCTGGCCGTGCCGCCGCTCATGGAAATGGGCGTGGTGCTCATCGCCGCGCACATGATCGTCTACTGGTTCAGCCAGGACTCCAACATCACCCCACCGGTCTGCGTGGCCGCGTACGCCGGCGCCGCCATCGCGGGCAGCGATCCCTGGAAGACCGGCTGGACGGCATTCAAGTTCGCCAAGCTGCTCTACGTGATGCCCATCCTGTTCGCCTTCACCCCGGCGATCCTCTTCGAGGGCCAGCCGTTATTGGCACCCACGTTCCAGGACGAGATCATGGGGGCCATGGTCACCGAGGTCCATGTGGCGCCCGGCGCGAGCGTCAAGGAAGGCGACCGCATCGCCACGGTGATGGACGGCGAGGAGTTCAAGGACATCACCGCGAACCGCGACGGCGTCATCAAGAATCTGACCGTTTCCGGTGGCACCTTCATCGACTCCGGCCGGGTGGTCGCCGAGACCAGCGCCACGCCACTGATGTCGTTCCAGTCACTCTTCTCGGCCTTCCTCGGCACCATGGCCTTCTCGGCGCTGACCATGCTCTATCTGATCCGGGAAACCAACTGGGCCGAATGGTTGTTGCTCGCCGCGGCCACGGTCTTACTTTTCTGGCCCGGCTTCATCACCGACGCCCTGGGTATCGTCCTGGTCGCAGCGGTCTACGGAAGCCAGAAACTCCGCAACCGCCGCGACGAACAGCGGCTCGCCGCCGCCTGAGAGGGAGGACACGATGTTACCGAAGTTCGAACGCATCCTCTACTGCACTCAGCTGGGCCCCAACACGGCCTACGTGTTCCGTTACGCGTACGCCCTGGCCAAGAAGTTCGATTCCGAATTGCACGTGTTGCACGTGGTGGATGCCCCCAACCAGCTCCAGAGGCAGGTCATCGACGGCTGGGCCGGTGAAGGCGTCATCGAGCACATCATGGACGAGCAGGAGGACGAGCAGCTGGCTCGTATCCCCAGACGCATCGCCGAGTTCTGCGTGCGCGAGCTCGGCGACGAGGACTGGACCGACGTGGTCACCAAGATCATCGTGGCCGAGGGGCATGCTCACAAGCAGATCATCAGTCACGTCACCAGCCTCAACGCCGACCTGGTGGTCATGGGCGCCCACGCCGAATCTTCGCTGATCGAGCGGCTCATGGGCAGCACCGCAGAGCGTGTCCTGCAGCGCTCGCCGGTACCGGTGCTGGTGTGCCAGGTTCCCGATGGCAAGCAGGCGCTCAGCCTCGACGTCTGATCGACGTCATGGGTTTCGCGCGCAAGGCCGCCGGCGGGGCCTTGCCCTTCTAGTCGAGAACCTCGCGGACGCAGCGGACCAGATCCGTCGGCATGAACGGCTTCTGGATGAAGTGCAGCCCTTGGCTCAGGATGCCGTGGTGTGCCACCACGTTGTCGGTGTAGCCGGACATGAAGATGGCCGGCAGATCCGGCCAGACCCCCTGCAATGTCCGATGCAGCTGGACGCCGTTCATTCCGGGCATGACCACGTCGGTGAGCAGAAGGTCGAACGGCTTCACGTCGCCCGTGAGCAACTCCACGGCGCCCGCGGGAGATCCCATCGCCACCACCTCGTATCCGTAGCGCTGAAGCACCACCTCGGTGAGCGCGCGCACCGATTCGTCGTCTTCCACGAGCAGGATCCGCTCGTCGCCCCGCAACTGGATCGGAACCGCCGCGATCTCCACGGCCGCCGGTTCGGCGGCGACCATGGGCAGGTAGACCTTGAACGTCGTGCCCCGGCCCGGCTCGCTGTAGACCCAGATGCTGCCGCCGTGCTGCTTGACGATACCGTGCACGGTGGCCAGCCCGAGTCCCGTGCCCTGATCGGCGCCCTTGGTGGTGAAGAAGGGCTCGAAGATCATGGCCAGGGTCTCCACGTCCATGCCGGCACCGTCGTCGCTCACGGCCACCATCACGTGCCGGCCCGGGCGACTGCCGGGGTGCGCCTGGGCGTACTCGTCGTCCAGTTCCACATCGTGAGTCTCGATCCGCAGGACGCCGCCGTCGGGCATGGCGTCGGCCGCATTGACCGCCAGGTTGATCATGACCGTGTTCAGCTGCGACACGTCGGCCTGCACGGCGCCCAGTGCCGCCGAGAGATTCAGATCGAGGCGAACGTTCTCCCGTAGCAGTCGCCTCAACATGGGTTCGCTCTCGACGATGACCGCGTTGACGTCGATCACCTGCATGTCCAGGAGCTGCTTGCGCCCGAAGGCCAGCAACTGCGCCGTGAGATCTCGCGCCCGTTCGGCGGCGCGCAGAATGGTGACCACGTCGCTGAATCGTTCATCGTCCTCATCGAGTCCGTCCCGGAGCATCTCCGCGAAGCCGATGATCGGTGTGAGCAGGTTGTTGAAATCGTGGGCCACGCCTCCGGCCAGGCGTCCGACTGCTTCCATCTTCTGAGCCTGGCGCAGCATGTCCTCCAGTTCGCGGACCTCGCTGATGTCCTGGATCATGCCGAACACGACGTTCCGGTCGCGATCGTACTCGGCCACCGAATGGATGGTGGCCTCCTTGCCGTCGGACACGCGGTGGACGCGGAAGGTGACGTCGTAGGGTCGGCCGTGCCGGATCAGATCGGCGAGGGCCTGGTCGAGGTTCGAGCGGTACTCGGGCAACGGAATCTGCTGCGCTTCGGCGACGGTGAACTCGCGATCGGTATCCAGACCGTAGATCGTCCGGGCCTGGCTCGACGCCCGCACGGTGCCGGCGGCGAGATCGAACTCGAACCAACCCACCTTGGCGATGTCCTGGGCGCGTGCCAGGCGATTCTCGTTGAGCTCGAGCTTCTCACGCAAGGCATGCCGCGCTGTCACGTCGGTGACGAATCCGAGCATGCGGTCGGGCGAGATCCGAACGGCTTCCACGGAGACCCAGCCGCGGGTGCCGTCGCGGCGCAGAAACGGCAACTCACCCGAGGAGCGTCCGGTGTCCACGACGCGCTCGAAGTGCTCGGCGGCGAGCTGGGCGGCGTCCTCGGGTATCATGTCACGGATGCCACGAGATAGGAGTTCCTGGTGGGAGTACCCCGTGATCCGGCGCCCCGCTTCGTTCACCAGGAGATAGCGTCCGTCACGATCGGAGACGAAAACGCCGTGGGGCGAAGCCTCGAACATGGCCTGGAAGATATCGTGGCCGATGTCCCGGGGTTCGGGATCGCCCGGTCCGGTTCCGCGATCCATCATGGGCGGGGCCTCCGTTCACGGGCAAGCACTGGGCGCGGCCGGCCTGTTGGGAATTGATTCCAGCATGCTATGGGCGGGCCTGGCGCCTGTCAATGGAACCCCCGCGTCACGGCAATACGCACCGACGCTGGCGTTTCGAGCCGGGACCCGTGTATCATGAACGCCGCCCTGGCCTCGAGTCCCGTCACGAGGAACGGACATTGCCCACGATTCGAAGCATCAGTCTGGTTCTTCTCCTCTGCGTCGTCGTGCCCTCAGGTGTCGGAGGGCAGACGGCGCCCTCGTTCGAGCGCCTGACCGTGAATGACGGCCTGCCGGACAACTCGGTCCGGGCCATCATCCAGGATCGACTCGGCTTCCTTTGGTTCGGCACGCACAATGGCCTGGTCCGCTTCGACGGTCACGCCATGGTTCCGTTCGGGCCGCCTCATCCCGAGACCGGCGCCCCCACCAATCTCGCCTCCATCGCGCTGCTGGAGGACCGCGACGGCGACCTCTGGATCGGCACCTTCGTCAAGGGAATGTGGCGTCTCGATCTGGTGAACGGCACCTTCGAGCAGTGGGGCCCAGGGTCGGCTCCCGATCGGCAACTGGGCGGTCTGCACGTTTCGAGCATCTGTCAGGACCGCGACGGAATCGTCTGGGGCGCACTGGGCGAGGGCGGCCTGGCCGGGGTCGACCCGCGCGATGGCTCGGTGCAGCGGCTGTCCGCAGTCACCGAGGGAGCCGTGGAGGCCGGCCCGCCGGCGGGCTCATTGAGCAGCGTGATGGTGGACAGGGCCGGTCGCCTGTGGGCCGCCAGCGAGAGTGCCGGCGTCGCCTACCGGCCCGCGGGCAGTGATCGCTGGCACCACCTGCGTCACGATCCCGCCGATCCCGGCAGTCTGCCCTCGGACAACGTCACCAACGTGCACACCGACGACCAGGGACGCCTCTGGGTCACCACCCGTCAGGGCCTCGGCCTGTGGGATCCGGCGTCCGACCGATTCACCACGGCCATCCCCATTCCTGCCGACCGCCTGGACATGGCCAACTACCTCGTCAGCGCCGATCACGACGAGGCGGGCGATCTCTGGATCGGCGCCGCCGTGGGCCTCTATCGATTCGAGCCGGACACCGGCACCTTCCACCACTTCACCCACGACCCGACGCGTGAGGACTCGCCCCTTCGCGGACCCGTCCTGAGCATTCGTTGCGACAGTGCCGGTATCGTCTGGGGCGGCACCTGGCACGCGGGGCTCAACAAGCTCGATCCGCTGGCACGCCGCTTCGAGGCCGTGGGACACGATCCCGACGATCCCGGATCCCTGGATTTCGAAACCGTGCAAGCGGTGTTCGAGGACTCCCGCGGCGTGCTCTGGGTGGGGACCGGCGACCGCAGCGGGGGCCTCAGCCGAGGCGGACTCAACAGCCGCCAGCCGGGCCAGACCGACTTCCAGCGGCATTCCTTCCCGACGGACGACCCGTTGCAGCCGGCGGCCGTGTTCGCCTTCACCGAGGACCCCGACGGCACCCTCTGGATCGGCACGGACCGCGGGCTGTGGCAACTCCCTCGGGGCCAATGGCAACCCCGGCGCACCGCGGCGGCGGCCGCCACCGGTGCGCCGCTGCACGACGGCAGCATCCAGGACCTGGCCGTCGGGCCCTCCGGCGACATCTGGATCGGGACCTACGGCCGCGGCCTCTTCGTACTCGGTCGTCGGACCGGCGCCCTGCGCCACTACGTTCCCGACCCCGACGATCCCACGAGCCTGCCCCAGATGAATCCGATCCTCGTGTATCGCGACCGCCGCGACCGGATGTGGGTCGGACTCGATACTCGCGGGCTCGCCCTGTACGACGCGGCCACTGACGGATTCTCGCCCCGCTTCGACCCCGACCGTGGCCTGACCACGCCCCAGGTCCTGACCGAGGACCGTCAGGGCAACCTCTGGCTCGGCGCCGTCGCCGGCCTGCTCCAGCTAGACCCGGACGGTCAGGTGATCCGCACGGTGACCTCCCACGACGGGCTACCCAACGACATGGTGGCGTCCGTGCTCGAGGACGGCGCCGGCCGCCTCTGGCTCTCCACCGGCCGCGGCTTCGTCCGCTTCGACCCCACGACCGGGGAGATCAAGACCTACGACGAGCGCGACGGCCTGCCCACCAACGAGGCCCATACCGCGCAGTGGCGGGGCCGCGACGGCCGCCTCTACCTCGGCGGCCCCCGCGGTCTGGTCACCTTCGATCCGGCCGAGGTCCGCGATTCCGAGTTCGTGCCGCCGGTGGTGGTCACCGAGTTGCGTGTGGCGGACGTGCCGCTGCGACCCGGCGACGGTTCGCCACTCAAAGTCCCCGTGGAACAGGCCGACGAGGTGATCCTGCACCACGACCAGAACGACCTGACCCTCAGCTTCGCCGCCCTCCACTTCGCCCGCCCCGAGCGCAATCGCTATCGCTACCGCCTCACCGGCGTGAACGATGCCTGGCGCGATCCGGGCGCCGAACACCGCGCGTTCTACACCAACCTCTCGCCGGGCGTCTATGGATTCGAGGTCCAGGGCAGCAACGCCGACGGCCTCTGGAATCCCGAGCCGAGGGTGCTCGCCATCAGGATCCTGCCGCCGTGGTACCGGACCGGCTGGGCGTACGCTCTCTATCTCGCCCTGGCTCTCGC
>PIVY01000232.1 GCA_003353795.1 bacterium | reverse complement strand
GGGTGGTCACCGAGAGCGGCCGGGTCCTCTTCACGGGCCAGAATATTCGCGACGGTCAGAACGTTTGGCAGACCACCGGCGGTCAGGAACTGGGCTCGATCTGGGGCCACGGGGCCTACGTGGCGCCCGACTGGTCGGCCGACTGGCTACATCGCGAGGCCGTGTTGATTCGTGACGCGTTCGCGCTGCGGGAGTACGGTCAGTCCGCCGAGCAACTGAGCGAAGAACAGCTGGCCATGCTGGAGTCGCTGCTGCAGCAGGAGATCCGGGCCAACACGTACAACGAGGCGTCCGGCGATCTCGTGGTCTCCGATGACCGTGCCGCCGCGATCGAGGCTCTGCGGGCCTACTACGCCAGCCTATTCGGCGACGATCCGGCCATGGCCGAAACCCGCGATGCCTACGCCATGCGGCATGAAACCGTGGCCGACCCGGAGTGGCGCCAGGATCTCGGCGCGTTCTTCTTCTGGGCCTCCTGGTCGTGCGTCACGGAGCGGCCCGATTCGGACATCACCTACTCCAACAACTGGCCGCCCGACGACCTCGTCGGCAACCGGCCCACCGGCAGCCTCATCCTCTGGACCGGCTTCTCGGTGATCCTGCTCCTGGCCGGTGTGGCGGCCCTGGGGTGGTACTACGCCGCCAACCGCGACGACGAACTGGATCCGGCCACCCTGCCGGGCAACGATCCCTTGACGGCCCTGGCTCCCACGCCGTCCATGTCGGCGACGCTCAAATATTTCTGGGTGGTCTGCGCGCTGCTGGTGGTGCAGATCATCGCCGGCATCGTGACCGCGCACTTCGGCGTGGAGGGCTCGGGCTTCTACGGTCTCGACCTGGACAACATCATGCCCTACAGCGTCGCGCGCACCTGGCACGTGCAGCTGGGCATCTTCTGGATCGCCACGTCCTGGCTGGCGACCGGATTGTTCATCGGCCCCGCCGTGTCGGGCCACGAACCGAAGTTCCAGCGACTCGGTGTCAACGTGCTCTTCGGCGCCCTGATCGTGGTGGTCGGCGGCTCGCTCACCGGCGAGTGGCTGGGCATCATGCAGAAGCTGGGCCTGGTGGAGAACTTCTGGTTCGGTCACCAGGGATACGAGTACGTGGACCTCGGCCGGCTCTGGCAGATCTTGCTCCTGGTGGGACTGATGCTCTGGCTGGTGCTGATGGTGCGGGCTCTCTGGCCGGCGCTCCAGCGCAAGGACGAGAACCGCTCCCTGCTCACCATGCTGACCATCTCGTGCGCCGCCATCGGCCTCTTCTACGCCGCGGGCCTGATGTGGGGCCGCCAGACCAACCTGGCCATGGCCGAGTACTGGCGCTGGTGGGTGGTGCACCTCTGGGTGGAGGGCTTCTTCGAGGTCTTCGCCACCGTGGTCATCGCATTCCTGTTCGTGCGGCTGGGTCTGATCAAGGTGAGGATCGCCACGGCGGCCGCGCTGTTCTCGACCAACATCTTCCTCGCCGGTGGCATCATCGGCACGTTCCATCATCTCTACTTCACCGGCACGCCGACCGCGGTCCTGGCCCTGGGCGCCACGTTCTCGGCTCTCGAGGTGGTGCCGCTGGTGCTGCTGGGCTTCGAGGTCTACCACAACCTGAAGATCAGCAAGGCGACCGACTGGCTGGCGGCCTACAAGTGGCCCATCTACTGCTTCGTGGCGGTGGCGTTCTGGAACCTGGTGGGCGCGGGCATCTTCGGTTTCCTCATCAACCCGCCCATCGCGCTCTACTACATGCAGGGACTCAACACCACGCCGGTCCACGGTCACACGGCGCTGTTCGGAGTCTACGGAATGCTGGGCATCGGCCTGATGCTCTTCGTGCTCAAGGGCCTGGCCGCGCGCCGGGTGTGGAAGGAAGGCGTGATCAAGTTCGCCTTCTGGGCCATCAACATCGGCCTCTTGCTCATGGTGCTGATCAGCGTGCTGCCCGTGGGTCTGTTGCAGACCATGGCCAGCGTCAAGGACGGCCTGTGGTACGCGCGGTCGGCCGAGTTCATGCAGCAGGATCACATGCAGACCCTACGCTGGATGCGGGTCTTCGGCGACACGCTCTTCGCCGTGGGCGTGCTGGCGCTGTTCTACTTCGTCATCGGCTTGAAGACGGGGTGGTCGGTGCGCGGGGAGTATGATCTGCCGGAGCGGTAGGTAGCGTCCGACGGTCGGATCGCCGGCGCACGTTCTGCGGGATGTCCCGTGGAGCGTGCGTCGGTTCTCTTATTGTAAATCGCCACATCAGGCGACTAGATAAAATAATTATAAATAAATCGCCAAATATGGCGACATAATGTAAATTGAACAGTGGGAGACAACTCGCATGTTCTGGCGATTTGTGGTGGAATGTCAGACCAGTTCGCCAGGGAGGTCGAGACCATGGAACACGAACTGAGTGACGATGCGATCCTCGCGGATCTCGGACGCCGCCTGGTTCGCCATCGGCTGGAGCGGAGCCTGACCCAGGCGGATCTGGCCGAGCAGGCCGGCGTGTCCAAGCGCACGGTGGAGCGGATCGAGGCCGGCGAGTCCGTCCAGCTGGGCATCCTGATCCGGATCCTGCGTGGCCTGGACCTGCTGACGGCGCTGGACCAGGCGATTCCCGAGCCGGCGGCGAATCCGCTGGACCTGCTGAAGCTCAAGGGCAAGCAGCGGCAACGGGCGTCGTCGAATCGGCAGCGGGTCGACGCCGACGAGCCCTGGACCTGGGGAGACGACGATTGAGTACCATCGCCGAGGTCAAGCTGTGGGGACGCACCATCGGAGCGGTCGCCCTCGAGGACGGAGCCGAGGTGGCGACCTATGCCTACGACCCCGCGTTCGCCGCCAGCGGCATCGAGGTCTCGCCACTGGTCATGCCCCTGTCGCCGCGGGTGTCCCGGTTCCCGGCCCTGTCGCGCGAGACCTTCCACGGCCTGCCCGGTCTGCTCGCCGACTCCCTGCCCGACCGCTTCGGCAACGCGCTCATCGACGCCTGGCTCGCCACCCAGGGCCGCACGCCGGAGTCGTTCAACGCCGTGGAGCGCCTGTGCTACACGGGATCGCGGGGCATGGGGGCGCTGGAGTTCGTTCCGGCCGTCGGGCCGCGAGCTCGCAAGGCTTCGCAGGTGCGGATCGACGAGCTGGTGGATCTCGCCGCCACGATCCTGTCTCAGCGGGGCGACCTGCACGGGTCCTTCGCCGACCAGGACCGCGAGGAGGCGCTGCGCGACATCCTGCGTGTGGGCACCTCGGCCGGCGGCGCCCGGGCCAAGGCCGTGATCGCCTGGAATCCCGCCACCGATGACGTCCGCTCGGGCCAGGTCCCCGCCGACCCCGGCTACGAGCACTGGCTGATCAAGTTCGACGGCGTGGCCGGCAACCGCGACAAGGAACTCAACGACCCCGCCGGCTTCGGCGTCATCGAGTACGCCTACTCCCGCATGGCCACCGACGCCGGCATCGCCATGAACCCGTGCCGCCTCCTCGAGGAGAACGGCCGCCGCCACTTCATGACCCGGCGCTTCGACCGGCCCGACGCCACCGGCAAACTGCACATGCAATCGCTCGGCGCCATGGCCCACTTCGACTACAACCAGGCCGGCGCTCACGGCTACGAACAGGTGTTGCTGATGATCCGCCAGCTCGGGTTGCCCATGGGCACCCTGGAGGAACAGTTCCGGCGCATGGCCTTCAACATCGTCGCCCGCAATCAGGACGATCACGTCAAGAACATCGCCTTCCTCATGGACCGGTCCGGCCGCTGGTCGCTGTCGCCGGCCTATGACCTCACCTACAGCTACCAGCCCACGGGGCGTTGGACCTCCACCCACCAGATAACGCTGGCCGGCAAGCGCGACGGGTTCACGCTGCAGGACTTCAAGGCCTGCGCGAAGGGGGCGGGGATGAAGCGGGGGCGGGCGGAGACCATCGTCCGCGAGGTCGTCGAGGTGGTGTCGCGGTGGCGGGACTATGCGGACGAGGTGGGGGTGCTGCCCGAGCAGCGGGATGCGATCGAGGCGGCGTTGCGAGTGGAGGGAATCGCCTGAACGCGATCACCAGCCTGGCTACAACTCGAGCAGCCGCCGCAGCAGCAGTGCCTGCATGTCACGGCGCCCGCCGTACCACCATCTCCACATCCTCCACCGTCACCAACCCCTCGCTGATTTCGCCCTCGAGCCACGGCCGGAACGCGTCGATATTGACCACCTCGTCCACGATCTCCACCACCAGCGGCAGGTCGTCGCTCAGGCGCAGGATCTTGGCGGTGTGTACCTCACTGTTGGCACCGAAACCGGCCACGCCCTTGAACACCGTGGCGCCGGCCAGCCCGCGCCCGTGCGCCTCGTGGAGGATGGCCTCGTAGAGCGGCTTGCCGTGGGGATCCTTGTCCCGCTCGCCGATGTAGATCCGGATCCGTCGTGCCTGCATCGGTGAGCCTCCTAGCCCGAGAGCGATTGAGCGATGGCCAGCCCCGCGAACACCAGCGCCATGCCGAGCACCGTCTGCAGCGCCACGTTGAGCAGCGCGGCGGCGACCTGACCGCCCTGCAGCAGCGTCGTGGTCTCGAAGGCGAAGGTTGAGAAGGTGGTGAAGGCGCCCAGGAAACCCGTGAGCACGATGGCCCGCGTTTGCGGCGAGAATCCCACGCGCCCCTCGAGCCAGCCCCAGACGAAGCCGAACAGCAGGCAGCCCACCAGGTTCACCACCAGGGTGCCCAGCGGAAATCGCTCGCCGGCGAGGCGCTGCACGAGGCCCGCGAGTCCGTAGCGGCAGAGGGCACCCGCGCCGCCGGCGCAAGCCAGCAGGAAGAGGTTCTGGGTCGTCATGCCCCGCAGTATGCCCCGGCCGGGGCGCGGGGGCCAGCCTGAAACCGCCGCCATTGTGGACATCACGCCGGTCTGATGGCATATTCTCGCGGTCGAATCGGACCAACCAAAAGGAGCGCCGAGATGCGTCGATACATGGTCGCCGGGAACTGGAAGCTGAACATGGGACCGAGCGCGGGGGTCGAGCTGGCCGCCGGGATCCAGAACGGACTCGCGGGCTGCACGCTCAAGGGCGACGCCCTGGTGTGCCCGCCCTACGTGACCATTCCGGCCGTGGCCGCGGTGGCCCAGGGCCAGCCGGTATACCTCGGCGCGCAGAACTGCTCCGACCAGGACCAGGGCGCCTACACCGGCCAGGTGTCGGCGGGCCTGTTGAAGGAAGCCGGCTGCAGCCACGTCCTCGTGGCGCACAGCGAGCGCCGCCAGTATCAGAAGGAGACCGACGACCTCTTCGTGGCCAAGATCGATCGGGTCCACGCCGCTGGCCTCGTGGCCGTGTTCTGCTTCGGCGAACTGCTCGAGGAGCGGCAGGCGGGCAACGCCGAGGACGTGGTCAAGGCCCAGCTCGCCGGCGTGCTGCCGCGCGTGGCCTCGGCCACTCCCGAGAACCTGATCCTGGCCTACGAACCGGTGTGGGCCATCGGCACCGGCGAGACCGCCACGCCCGAGATCGCCCAGCACATGCACAAGGTCAGCCGTGACGCGGTCACCGGCCTGCTCGGCCCCGACTTCGCCGACGCGGCGCGCATTCTCTACGGCGGCTCGTGCAAGCCGTCGAACGCCGCCGAACTCTTCAGCCAGCCCGACGTGGACGGCGGCCTCATCGGCGGCGCCAGCCTCAAGATCGAAGACTTCCTCGGCATCATCGAAGCAGCCGAGAAGGTCATGTAACACTCCGCATTGGTTGCGGGTGGTGATGACACCCGCACCAGCAATATCCGCTTGTCGTATTGTCGGTGCGGGTGTCATCACCACCCGCAACCAATGCGGAGTGTTACATGACCCGACTCACGATTGCCGTATTGTTGCTCGCGGTGTCGGCCACCGCCCAGACCCCCGATCCCTGGCTGACCCAGCAACTCGAGCCGGTCTTCTACGCCCCGCCCGAGAATGCGGAGGTCCTGCAGCTGGACAACGGCCTGCAGGTGGTCTTCCTGCCCAACCCGGCCCAGCCCATGGTGGGCATCTACACCCAGGTGAAGGTGGGCTCGGCGTGGGAGGACTTCGCCACCAGCGGCATGAGCCACATGCTCGAGCACCTGCTCTTCAACGGCAGCGACAAGTACACCCAGGAAGATCTCTACGCTCTCGCCGATCGTGCCGGCGCCTACAACAACGCCCACACCACCGACTTCTATACCGACTACATGATGATCCTGCCCTCGAGCGCCATCGAGACGGGCCTGGACCTCCAGTCGCAGATGCTCTTCCACTCCCTCATTCCCGAGGAGAAGTTCCCCAAGGAGCAGGGCATCGTCCTGGGCGAGCTGGCCCAGAGCCGCGACCGCGGCGACCCGTTCTACGACAACAGCCTGCGCCAGATCCTCTACCGCGGCACCAGCCTCGAGCTGCCCACCCTGGGCACCCCGTCCACCATCGCCGCCATGCAGCGCGATGACGTGTACGACTTCTACAAGCAGTGGTACGTGCCCAACAACATGATCCTGACGGTGGCCGGCGGCTTCGATCGCGACCAGGCCCTGGCGCTCATCGAGCAGTACTACGGTCCGGTGCCGCCGCAGTCGCTGCCGCGGGCCGACCTGCTTCCGGTGCCGCACCTCGAGCGCACGGTCACCATGGTCCGGCGCGGCGGTAGTCAGCGGAAACTCGCCCTGGCCTTCGAGGCACCCGACTACGA
>PIVY01000045.1 GCA_003353795.1 bacterium | reverse complement strand
AGGGATGGCGATGACCCTGTTCAGCAACGCGATGCGGATCCCGTTACGAGGTTCCTACCTCGGCACGATCCTGGCGCCGATGCTCCTGATGCTGGCACTGCCGGCGGGAGCCTGGGTCGACCTGGAGGAGGAGGCCGCCGGGCCCTACAACCCGCACGGAGCCTACGTGACGGACGGGTCCTACGTCATGAATGTCGCCGAGATCCAGATCAACATCACCAACTGGGGCCTGATCGGTTCCTGGTACTCCAACGCGACCACGTTCTCGGACGCGCCGTCGGCACAGTGGCCGGCGGGCTCCGGCAACGAGTACCTCTGGGGAGCCGGCCTGTGGGTGGGCGGCGTGCTGCTGGGTGAGCGTCTGGTATCCACGGGGCAGTACGCCACCGAGATCCGGGCCCAGGACAACGTGGAAGACACCATCTACGAGGCTATCGGCAACAGTCTGGTGCGGCCGGCGGGATTCGACGATGCCAGCGGACGGCGTTATCCCGAACCCAAGCCCAACGACGACGATGACGTGGACGAAGAAACGAACCGGCCGCGGATCGACGAGGAGATCCTCAACGGCTACGACGACGACGAGGATGGATTGCTGGAGGAGGACTTCGGTCAAATTGGTAACCAGATGATGGTCACCACCCTCTACGACAACACCCGGCTGGCGTCGGAGTCGTTCCCGGATCACTCGCCGCTGAACCTGCAGATCGTCCAGCAGTCGTTCGCCTGGGAGAACGACCAGGTCGATGATTTCGTGGGATTCCAGTACTCGATCACCAATGTCGGCGTCACCAACGTGAACAATATCTATATCGGATTCTTCGCCGATTCGGACATCGGCCCCCGCGGCGGTGGCTCCGTGGCGCGCGACGACATGGCCGGCTCGTTCTCCGGTGCCGTGCGCGCGTCCGACGGTAGCTGGGTTCCCGTGGAGGTGGGCTTCATGTGGGACGCCGCCGAGGAGAACCGCCTCGACGGTTACTTCGGCATCGCGTTCCTCGGCCACGACACCGATCCCGAGGGCCGGCGGGCTCCGCAGTCGGTGGGACTGCGCACCTTCCAGCGGTTCAGCGGCCAGGCGCCGTTCGACCAGGGTGGCGACCCCACCAACGACGGCGAGCGCTACGAACTCATGAGCGCCGACCGCGACGACTGGGATCCCGACGTGCAGCCGGGTAAACAGGACGATTTCCGCTTCATGATCTCGGCCGGTCCGTTCCAGGTGCTCGAGCCCGACCGTCAGTTGCAGTTCCAGGTGGCCATGGTCTGCGGACCCGGTCAGACCGGTATGCTCCAGCATTGCGCCGAGGCCGCGCTGACCTGGTACGGCAACTTCTTCGACGTGATCAGCGATTTCCCCAGCGATAACGATGGGTCTCTGACCATCATCACCGGCGAGAACGGCCGCGAGTCCATTATCTGCCGCGAAGATTTCGACGATCCCGCTGCGTTCGACAACATCTATGCGGACTATGGCGACGTCACCTGCGTCGACGCCGATTTCCTGCTCAATGAGCAGACCACCCTCAATCCGGACGACATCTTCGTCTTCGACATCGGATTCGAGTCCAAGCACTGCGCCATGGTGAACATGGACAATTGCTTCGAGTGCTTCCGCCAGAAGCCTCACGTGCCCAATGAGCAACCCGAGCAGGCGAAGTGCAGCCAGTTCGACATCGAGGAGTACTGGAATTGCTGGGATCCGGGCGTGCCCGCATTTCGCAAGGCCGGTTGCACGGGTGTCGAGGGTCGTGAGACTCAGGTCAACTGGCTCGTGGGAATGGCGCCGCCGCCGCCGGGAATGCGCCTGTGGCCCACCAACCACCGGGTCCACGTCTACTGGGACAACTCCAGCGAGATCTCCAACGACGTACGCCTCGGCACCATCGACTTCGAGTCCTACCGCATCTGGCGGGCCGACAACTGGTCGCGACCCTACGGATCGTCCCTCGAGAACGGCCCCGGTTCGAATCTCTGGCAATTGACCGCCGAGTACGACGTGGTCGACTCTTTCATCATCGAGAAGGTGATCGGACCCAACGAGATCGTGATGGACACCCTGCCCCTCGGTCCCAACACGGGCCTGGAGGACATCCGGTACGTGCCGGTGATCCTCTCGGATCCCTACTTCGCGGATCTCGCGGATGATATGCAGGAAGTGGTCGATTGCGACTCGAACGGACTCTATACCTCGCGGCCGCCGATTTACGACAGTAACGGCAACGTGGTGAGTTGTTCCGAACCCATGGAGCGGTGGAGTGGCTACCCCGACGTGCTGGATACGTTCTGGGCGGTGACCGCGCGTGAGGAGAGCATCTACGTCGATCCGGTCACCGGCGACGAGGAACTCGTCGTCGTCGGCAAGGATCCGACGGAATTCTACGAGTACGTCGATCCTTTCGTGCACAACGGCTTCCTGTATTTCTACTCGGTGACGGCGACGGACCACGAGCTCGAGCTGATTCCTGGATCCGACCCGCGCGAGTATCGCATCGTCGGCCCGGGCCAGTCCGGCGATCCGTCGAGCAGTTTCGACAACTCGTCCCCGGCGACGGCTGCCCAGACGGCGGCGGACCGGGATCAAAACGGGGCAAACATCTTCGTCTATCCGAACCCGGCGACGCGTGAAGCGCTGGCCGAGTTCCAGGAGATGTTCCCCAGCGGTGATGACCCAACGGGCGTGCGGGTGAAGTTCGCGAACCTGCCATACGCCAGGAACACCATCAACATCTACACCTTGAGCGGCGATCTGGTGGATACCATCGAGCACGACGGTACCGAAGGGTACGGCGAGGCTTCCTGGAATCTGATCAGTCGCAACGGACAGGAAGTCGTCAGCGGCATCTACATGTATGTCGTTCAGTCGGAAGACGGCGCGTTCGAGGATTTCATCGGCAAATTCGTGGTGGTGCGGTAGTCCCGCTGCGAGGGATCAGTTAATTAGTTCGTCAGGCGACGGAAATAGTTCGTACGGAGACGGAATGGATCGTCGAAGAACGGACTTGGAGGAAACCATGAAGCGCATTGTCCTGATGCTGACCATTCTGCTGGTGCTACCCGGACTGGCCCAAGGCGAACAGTTCGCCAAGGTGGGTACGTTCGGCGCCCAGTTCCTCAAGATCGGAGTCAGCGCACGCGCCACCGGCATGGGCTCGGCTTTCACCGGAGTTGCCGACGACGCCAACAGCGTCTTCTGGAACCCCGGCGGCCTGGTCAATGTGGTCACCAACGAGGTGGCTCTGAACCACGTCGAGTGGCCTGCCGACATCAAGCTCACCAGCATCGTGCTGGCCTGGAACCCGCGGTCGATCCCGGGTACCATCGCCATCTCGGGCCGGTCGCTGTGGCTGGATCCCATGCTGGTCCGAACGGCCTATGAGCCCGACGGAAACGGCCAGACCTTCGACGCCGGGTCGTCGCAGTTTGGCTTCACCTATTCGAGATTCTGGACCGACAAGTTCTCGGCCGGATTCACCCTCAGTTATATCCACGAGGGTCTGGCGGAGACTTCCGTCAACACCATCGGCTTCGATTTCGGCATCATGTACCGGATCGGCGTCAAGGACCTGAAGTTGGGCATGGTGATCCAGAACCTCGGCGGCAAGATGGTCTACGACGAGACCGAATCGAAGATGCCGACGACCTTCAAGGTCGGCGCCAGCTTCGTGCCCATTCATTCCGATCATCACCGGTTGCTGTTCGCGGCGGAGTTTGCCCATCCCAGCGACAACAAGGAGCGGGCGAACGTGGGCGGCGAGTACTCGCTGAACGAGATCTTCCACGCTCGGCTCGGCTACCACATCAACTACGATTCCGACGGCATCGCCTTCGGTTTCGGCGCTGCTCTGCGGACCGGCGACACGAGCAAGCTGCAACTGGACTACAGCGCCGTGGACATGGGCCCGTTGCAGTACGTGCACCGTCTGTCCCTGTCCGTGGTCTACTGATCGGAATCCGGTGACCTGATCCCCACCGGCCCCGTCCTGACGATTCTGGACCCTGTGCTTCGAGCGACCCCGCCACCGGATGTGGCGGGGTCGCTTTGTCGTCCAGGGCACTTTCCACTGGAGCCGCGATACCGTAACGTTAGGGCAGAAACCAGACTCGCTCCCGGTCGCGAATCCGTTACACGGTGTGATTGGTGGCGATCAGAGGGATTCGGAGGTCGTCATGGAGGTTCCGGGGATGCTGCGTACGCGTCTCGCCACTCAGCTGCTGGCACTGATCGCTGCCGCCGTCGTGCTGCTCGCCAATCCGGCGGCGGCGGGCTGGTTGCGGCCGGTGGTCGGCGCCGGCAACTTCTATAGCACCTGCGATCTCGTGACACTTCCGCGGGCCGACGGTACCCGTGACGTGGTCGCCATGGTTGCAATCCAGCATCGCGAGATCACCTTCGAGAACGAGGCGGGCCGGTTCCAGGCGCGGATCGGGATCATCGCCACCATCACGACCGACGACGGTCGTGTCTTCCGCACCGAGGACACCGTCCGGCTGCACGCTCGCAACGAGACCGAAGCCGGATCACCGACCCTCAACCAGATCTTCACCGTGGTCCTGCGTGACGTCGATGCCGTCTCGGGCAAATTCGAGATGCAGCTCGACGACCTCAATCGTCGCCGGCCGGGGTTCGTGCATCTGGGGTCGGAGCGCAAGGCCTTCTCGCTCGTCGCGGCCGACTGGTATGCGCCGCCGGCGCGGCAGCCGAACGGCCTCTCGGTTGGAGACGCAATCTTCCTGGCCCACGCACCCATCCGCGATTGGGTCACGATCGGCCGGCCGGCCATCCCGGGTGCGGACGGGCCGTGGGAGTACATCAATCCGCTGCGACGATTCGGACTCGAAGCCGAGAAACTCCAGGTCTATTTCACCCTCGAGCCGCCGGCGCTGGCGGAGGACCGCCGCCGCGCGTCGAGTCGTGATCTCCGCATCGAACTCGTGAGCAACGATTTGGATTTCAGTTTGCTCGACACGGTGCCTCTGACGCGCTCGGTACGCGAGGCGCTGGCTGCCGGTCGTCCGGCTGCGGTCTACTGGGAGATCGACGGCGTCGGGCTGCCGCCGGGCGCCTTCCGCATGGGCATCGCCCCGCTGGACACGGCCGGGCGCGGACTACTGACCGGCTTCGACGTGGTCTGGAGCCTGGCGCTGCTGGCTCGCAACACGGACGATCTACTGGGGGAGGGCCGCTCGGTCTTCGTGGGCGCAGATCTCAGTGCATTCGAGTCGGCGTCTCGGGTGGAGCAAGAGGAGATGCTGGACGAGTTCTGGAAGGCCAACGATCCCACGCCCGACGAGCCCTACAATCCGAACTACGCCGAGTACCGTAGGCGTGTCGCCCATGTAACGGCGTTCCTGGGCGGATTCGACGAACAAGGTGCGCGGGATCCGCGTGGCCGGATCTACCTGCTGCTGGGGGAACCGAGCAGCGTTCGAGCCGAGTCCATGCCCATGAACGAGGACGATCTGAACGACGCGCGGATCATGGTCTACGAGCGCTACGCGCCGGAGCGCATGGGGGCCACGGTGAAGGATCCCGGCCTCGTGAGTGCGCAGAATTATGGGGTCTACACCCGGTCGTACCAGGGGGCGGGAGTCATTCCCATGCCCTACTCGTATATGGCCGACAAGAATATCAAGGCCAAGGTCACCGCGCCGGATACCCGGCGTTACGAACTCTGGCGGTACGACGACGGGGGCACACAGCTGTTCTTGAACTCGTATTCCGGGCAGGGGCAGGGTTTGAGATTCCTGTTCCTGGACAAGAACGGCCGCGGCGACTTCGTGATGGATTCGGACAACACGCGGCTGATGGGCGATTGACGTGAATTCGCCGTGCAAAGTGCCTCAGAAGGTGCCGAACGGCGAAGAAACGTTTGACTTAGGCATCCAGTTGACGCTATTTAGTTGACGTCGATATACTGCCGAAATTCGGTAGTCGAGAGGGTTCCGTGGGCACGCTCAAGCCCGCAAACGGAGCCGGCTCAAGAGGCGAGGAAGGACCGGGCGCCCCACCTTTGGTCCGACCTCCGAGCGACCACCCGTCCGGGCCCCACTTGGCAAGGGAGACTTAGGCAATGGCTCGTCACGCTACGTTGAAAAACGCCGTCCTGATGCTTGTTTGCGTCGGAATGATGGCCGCGGCGCCCCTGGCGCTGGCCCAGGAAACCGACGACGAGGCGGCCGCACAGGCCGTCATGATGGCGCGGTACGAAGCAATCAACGCGCCCACCGACTCGCTCGCGTTCGGCGTGACCTCCAACGACTCCGCCGGGCTCGTCGAATTGATCATCGAGCCGCGTGGTGGTCTCATGGGCATGGTGGAGAAGAGCCCCATCTCCAAGACCGGCTTCGGCAAGCTGTTCATCAAGGGTGGCAACTTCATGTGGTGGCTGCTCACCGTGGCAGTCATCGGCCTGGTGTTCATCATCGAGCGCTTCATCACGCTGAGCCGCGCCAAGGTCAACACGCGCAAGCTCATCGGTACGGTGATCACCACGCTGAAGACCGAAGGCGTGCACGCCGCGGCCGAGGAGTGCCAGAAGTGGCGCGGCCCCATTGCGGCCATCCTCTACAGTGGTCTGCAGAAGGCCGACAAGGGTGATGAGGCCGTCGAGAAGGCCATCGGCACGGCCGGCGTCATCGAGATGAGCTTCCTCGAGCGTGGTCTCGTGTGGGTGTCCTCGGTGGCGAACATCGCGCCGCTGATCGGCTTCCTCGGTACCGTGTCGGGTATGATCAACGCCTTCGAGGCCATCGCCAACAGTGACCAGGTGAACGCCAAGCTGGTGGCGTCGGGTATCTCCGAGGCTCTCATCACCACGGCCACCGGTCTGGTGATCGCCATCCCGGCCACCCTGGGCTACAACTACTTCGTGTCGGCCATTGACCGCTTCACCATCGAGATGGAAGAAGCAGCCATGGAACTGATCGAGGCCCTGGACATTCTGAAGGGTTAGAGCGAGCCCGCTTGAAGGAGCGCCAGGCATGTCGGTCATGAAGAAGAAGAAGAATCTGGGATCCATGGGCGCGTTGAACACGTCGGCCATGGCGGACATTTCCTTCCTCTTGCTGATCTTCTTCATCGTCTCGACGATCTTCGCCGATGAGCAGGGTCTTATCATGATCCTGCCCGGACCGAAGAACAATCAAGACGATGTGGTTAAGGTCAAGGAATCGAACATCGCGGCGATCCGGATCGGCTTCGACAACAGCATCACCCTGGACAAGAAACCGGTGGGGATCAACCAGTTGAAGAACCTGATCGAGGCCCGGATCCTGGCCAACGAGAAGACCGTGGTGGTGCTCGAAACCCATCCCGACGCTCACTACGGCGTGATGGTGGCGTGCCTGGACGAGTTGAAGCTGGCCAACGCCCGCAAGCTCACGCTCAAGACGGGGAAGAGGTAACGCCATGGCCATGGACTTCGGGCGTAGTGCCAGGAAAGACCCCGTGATTCCCACGTCGTCCATGGGCGACATCGTCTTCCTGCTCCTGATCTTCTTCATGGTGACCACGGTGTTCCGCAAGGAAACCGGTCTGCCGGTGGAGCTCCCGCGGGCAGAGGCGGGCGAGGAGGCTCAGCGGGAGCTGATCTCCAACATCTACATCGACCGCATCGGCCGCATCTCCGTGGACGACCGCCTGGTGGAGCCCAAGCACATCTACGACCTGTTCATGCGGAAGGTGAACGAGAACCCGCTCTTGATCGTTTCGTTCAAGACGGATACGCAGACCCCGTACGAGGTGGTGAGCGACGTCATGGAAGGGCTGAAGGAGGCCAACGCAGTTCGGGTCCTCTTCAGCAACGACATCGAGGTCAATCCGGGCTTGAAGTTCTGATGCAGCGGTTGGAGACCTAGGAGCGCCATGTCGACCGAATCCGCCAAGAGCCAAGTCTACATGCTGTCGGCAAATGCCGAATTCAAGGCGCAGTACAACAAGACACTGCGCTGGTCGGTCATCATTGCCTTCGTCGTGACCGTCGTGGCATTCATCGTCTCTCCGGAGATCAAGTTCACGCCCTACAAGCTGCGGACCGAGGAACTCGAGGTCGTGGACATCGACGACCAGCCCGAGGACATCGAACTGCCGCCGCCGCCCGCGGAGACGCCGCCGCCGCCCAAGGTGATCGAGGCCGCGCCCGATGACGAGGTCACCGAGGACGTGGACATCGCCGACACGTTCATCGACATGGACTCGGTGCTGACCTCGGGCATGCAGAACTACGATCTCGGCGCCAACGACGGCTTCGTGGTCAGCCAGGAAAAGCCCAAGCTCAAGCCCGGCGGCTACGTGCCTCCCGATTATCCCGAGATGGCTCGCCTTTCGCAGATGCAGGGCACCGTGGTGGTCAAGATCCTGGTGGGGCCGGACGGTAGCGTGCTGGACGCCCAGGTGCTCAAGGGTATTCATCCCATGCTCGACCGGGAGGCCGTGAAGGCCGCCATGAAGACCAAATGGTTCCCCGGCAAGCAGCGAAATATTCCGGTGAAGTGCTGGATGGCGCTGCCGTACAACTTCACGCTGAAATAGTCCATCGAGGCCGCTGGGCGGCCTGATCGGTGCAACCAGATTGCTCCCGGCCGCGTCCTTGTGACGCGGCCGATTCTTTCGAGGGAGCCGGAAGCCGCGATGGTTCGGGAAACCCAGCGCGTCGAGGTCCGTAGATACCGGATTCCAGTAACGATCCAGGCTGGCCAGCCGGGCCGGGTCGCGCTTAGAATGCCAGCGGATCCGCAGTGGCTGCGGACCGAGAACCCTGCAAGGAGAATGCGCTCATGCTGCACCGCGATGCCCGCCGCCTCGCCTTCCTGCCGGCGACCCTGTTCGCCGCCCTCGTCGTTGTCCTGCCCGCGCCGACCGCCGCCCAGAGCGGGGGCACGGTGCTGACGTTGCGTGACTGTGTCAATATTGCGCTCGACAGCAGCGCCAGCGTTCGTATCCGCCAGGCCGAGGTGGAGATCGCCGAGCAGGACGTCAAGGCCGGCTGGGGAGCCTTCTTGCCCGACCTCGTCCTCTCCGGATCGTACAACCGCTCGGACCGGACGGATTTCGATTCCGAGACGGCCGAGTACGGCCTGGTGGACGTCGGATTCGAGACCGTGGGCGGTGATTCGGTCTACATCCCGTACCAGGTTCAGACCGGCTCGATCACCGAGGACGTCAACATCCGGTCCACCGGCAAGAGCCTGGCAGCGGCCGCCAATCTCCGCCTCTTTGACGGCCTGGCCAACGTGAACCGGCTCAAGTCCGCCAAGAAGTACCGCGAAGCGGCCTACCTCAACGAGGACTACAGCCGCGAGCAGGTGATCCAGAACGTGGCCGTGGCCTACTACGACCTGCTGCGGTACATCAAGCTGGAGGAGGTGGCCGTGGAAACCCGCGACGAGGCCGCCGCCCAGCTCGAGCGCACCGAGACCTATTTCCGTCTGGGCAGCGCCGCCAAGAGCGAGGTGCTGCAGCAGCGGGTGCGTCTGGAGCAGACGCGCTTCGATCTCGTGGTGGCTCAGAACCGGGTGGAGGAATCGGTGGCCAATCTGGCGTACGCCATGAACCGCCCGCTGGCGCAGCGGGTCGACGTGGACATTTCGCCCCTGCAGACCGAGATGGTCCTCGAGGACGTCAACGTGCTCTACGAAGAGGCCCTGGTGAATCGCCTCGATCTCAAGGGCACCCAGTATGTCGCCGAGGCATCTGGATACGACGCGTCCGCGGCCGGCGGCGCCTTCTGGCCGACCATCGATCTCTTCGGTCGCTACAGCCGCAACTTCGACGACACCCCGTATCGGTTCGGCTCCCAGCAGTCCCAGTCGTTGACCCTGGGTGGTCAGGCGTCGTGGGCGGTCTTCAACCGATTCCAGAACTGGACCAACAGTTCGCAGGCCAAGGCGCGCGCGCGGATCGCCGAGTACAATCACGAGCAGGCCGGCCTCGACGCTCAGCTCGAAGTGCGGCAGTTCCACAACCTCATGCACGAGGCCACCGAGCGGCACAAGGTGGCCGGCGAGACCATTTCCCAGTCCGAAGAGGAATTGCGCCTGGCCCAGGAGCGTTTCCGCGTGGGCGCCGGCACCCAGCTCGACCGGATCACCGCCGAGGCCAACCTGGCGTCGGCGCGTGCCGAGGAAGTGCAGGCGGTGTGTGACTATCTCATCGCCCGGGCGCGGTTGTGGCGCGCCGTGGGCCGCTTCAACCAGCTGGGCCGCGAGACACCATGACTGAACAGCCACTCATCACCCTTCGCGGCATCGAGAAGACCTACACGGTCGGTACGCAGGCGGTGCATGCGGTGCGGGGGGTGGATCTGGACGTGGCCCGTGGCGAGTACCTGGCCATCATGGGCAGCTCCGGCTCCGGCAAGTCCACGCTCATGAACCTGCTGGGTTGCCTGGACACGCCGACGGCCGGCCGATACGAACTGGCCGGACGTGACGTGTCTGTGCTGGGGGAGGACGAGCTGGCGGCGGTGCGCAACCGCGAGGTGGGATTCGTCTTTCAGACCTTCAATCTGCTGCCCCGCAGCACGGCTCTCCAGAACGTGGAACTCCCCCTGGTCTATGCCGGGCTCGGGGCCGCCGAACGCCAGGAGCGTGCGACGCGCTCGCTGGAGCAGGTGGGCCTGGCCGACCGCATGAAGCATCGGCCCAACGAACTGAGCGGCGGTCAGCGCCAGCGGGTGGCCATCGCCCGGGCGCTGGTCACCGAGCCGTCGCTGATCCTGGCGGACGAGCCCACCGGAAATCTCGATTCCCGAACCAGCGAGGAGATCATGGCCCTGCTCCACGATCTCGACCGGGGTGGACGAACCCTGATCCTGGTGACCCACGAGACCGACATCGCGGCCTACACCCGCCGCGTCATCCGGCTACACGACGGACAGATTTCGTCGGACGAGCGGCATGAATCCCGGGTCTGATCGCTGGCGCCGACTGATCTTCCATCTGGCAGTTCCCTGCCTGGTACTCGCTTCGCTCCCGCTCGTGGGTTGCGGCCCGGCTCCGTCGGCAAAAATCGATCCCGCTCGCAACCGTCTGCCTCTGGACGCCTGGGTCTCGGTCCTGTCCAAGGACAAAGCCGAGGTCCAATCCTGCGTGCGGGTGGCAGCGCCTCATCGGTCGCTGATCTTCCGTCGTTCCGGCGAGAGCTTTCGCAGCGGACTCGAGGTGCGGGTCATCGCCTGGCGCGATGGAGTCCAGGTCGGCGGCGGCGTCGGCGAGGCGAGGGTGACCGTCGGCGATGTCGAGACGACCCGGGGTGAGACCCCGCTGGAAGTCACGGTGCCGCTCGTGGTGCGAGGAGGCGAGCCGGTCACCCTGGAGGTCGCCGTCAGGGTGGTGGAGTCGTCACGGAGCTGGATACGCGAGTTGACCTTCTCGCCTCATGCCCTGAGCAGCCTGCCGCTGTGGATCGCGGCAGTGCAGGCATGGCCGGCTGCCGGTCCCGGCGGCGACCACGTCGTCGACGCTACGGTGGATTCGTTGCGGCTGCATGTGACGCTGCAACGCCGCGCCGATTCCGATGACCTGCCGGGCGACGGCCTGTCCCTGGTGAGTGAGGCCACGGGCGAGACCCAGGGCGACCTGGTGCTGATGCGTCAGCCGATCCCTGGCGACCTTGCGCCGGGTGAAACACGGATCATGACCATGGTGTGGGCGACGGGGCAGCTGCCGTTCGGGCGCTGTCGACTGCAGACCCTGGTGGAACTGGCTCGGGACACTCAGTGGATCCGCCTTCCCCACGAACCGCCCCTGGACGTGGTCTGTCTACGGGTCCCGCTGGCGGACGACGACTCCTGGCGCCGCCATGTCGATTGGCTCGACGGCGTCCTCGAGGAGTCACGGCGGGATTCCCTGCGCGAGATACCGGTAACCGACCGCCGGGGGGCCTGGGACGCCGTCTGGCGGGACGTAGGCAACGCTGCCGGCGAGTCGCCGTTCCAGGCCGAGCGTCGGCACTTGCGCAGGATCGTGTCGGCGGACGATCGTTTTGGTACCTACGGCCGCGGCGCGCGCAGTGATCGCGGTCGCACCCTGATCCGATGGGGCGAGCCGTCCCGTACCGAATCCTACGCCGATGCGCGCGCCGCCGGGGCGGTATGGGAGGTCTGGGAGTACCCGGATCGCGATCACCGACTTTTCTTTTTCGACGCCCACGGCACCGGAGATTTCCGCCTCCGGCGCAAGGAACCTCTCATTCCCTGAACCTCCGCTCCCACACACCGCTAAACAAGCAGGCGTCGCGGCCGATCTGCGAGACGTCACCCTGCGTGTTCCGGAGGCCGCATGTACTTCTGCTATTTCTATCCCACCGGACTGGATCTGACGCGCCGGCGTCGCCCCTGGTTGTCGCTCCTGCTCATGGGGGCGATGGTTCTGGCCTTCGCCTGGCAGCTCTGGTGGCCCTACGTGCTGCGGCTCCACCCGTGGGAACTGATCTTCTACGTTGGCAGCCAGCGCCCGTGGACGGCCGTCTCCGCCCTGTTCCTGCACGCGGGGTGGTTGCATCTGGCCGGCAACCTCGTCTATCTGGCGGTGTTCCTGCCGGCTCTGGAGGACCGTCTGGGACGGGTTGGGCTGTTCATGGTCTTCCTGGTAACCGGCGTGGCCGGCAATCTGGCGCATGGCGTGGCGGCCTGGCAGCAATGGCTGGGGCAAGGCGGTCTGGGTATTCTCGGGGCCTCCGGTGCCATTTCGGGCCTCCTGGGGTTCTCTCTGGTGCGGCTTCCCTATGCGCGGGTTTCGGTGGCCTATTGGGTGTTTGCGCCCCTCGTCGGACAGAATCGCGCCGGCCGACGATACCTGCCGCTCCCGGCGGCGGTGGCGCTCTGGCTGCTGCTGCAACTGGGGCAGGCCGCGCTGGCGGCGGAAACAGGCAGCAGCGTTTCCTACCCTGCGCACCTGGGGGGATTCGCGCTGGGTGTACTTCTTGCCCTGACGCTGGGCGGTGCCGGCGAGGGACGCGTCGAGGCCAGCCTCGCTCGGGCCCGCCGTTACCTCGAGCGGGGAGAGGCCTGGGCGGCGGTCGGAGAGTTCACCGAGTATCTGCAGCATGCCCCGGGGAATCCGGAGATCCGGCTGGAATACGCCCGGGGGCTGGTCATGGCGGGGGTTCGAGATCAAGCGCAGATCGTCTATCGGCAGGTCTTCCGGGACGCCGTTTCCCGGCGGTCGTGGAATCTCGCGCTGGCGGCCCTGGGCGAGGGGCGACGATGTCTGCCGGGACTCGGCCTGGAGCTGGCGGAGCTTTCGGCGGCGGCTCATCGCGCCGAGAAGATCGGAGACGTCGATCTGGCGACGAAGATCTACCAAGATCTGGTCGCGCGCGGTGGTCGGCATCCCGATCGCGATCGCGCCTGGGTCCGGCTGGTACTGCTGCTGCATGCGGATCCGGAGCGGCGCGACGAGGCACGCGATTGGCTAACACGAGCGCGTCAGGATCTGCCGCCGGGTGGCTGGCGTGACTATCTGGAGCGCGAGTTCAGTCTGTCACCAGGAGATCGTGCAGTCGCAGAGCCAGTGCCTGCAGTTCCGCTGCCGGTATCAGGACCCTGACCGCCTCGCCGTCGGTGCGGACGGGCGCGCCGGCCAGACCTGCAGATGCGAGCACGGACCGCAGTTGCTCCAGGGCGCCGCACCAGTTCTCGGGCCGGCGGCCGGCGATGGTCGCCACGGCGAGATCGTCCTCCCACTGAAAATTCACCTCGTCGGGCTCGCGCGCGGCCAGATTCGTGGCGTCGGCCGCCACCGGCGCCAGCGTCTCCCGGGTTCCCCAGCCCTCCCAGCGCCACCGGTCGCCGAAAGAATGCCACTCGCCGGTGAGCGGGCCGGACGCGGAGGCTCGGCGGGCAAGGACGGACAACTCCGGATGTGGGGTCGAGCCCGCGGTTGCAGTCAGAACGAGGCGCGCCTGGTCCTCGACCACCGTGAGGACCCGCGGCCGGAAGGCCACCGCCGGCGGCGGCGTCGTTGCGCGCGGCCCGATCTCGGTGCCCGGCTCGCCGGTGAAGCTCGAGCCCACGAAGAGGGCGACCTGGTGACGAGAGGCGTAGTCCACGGCCCGGGGGTGGACCACACCACACCCGGCGTTGGCAATGCGCTGCATCTCGTCGTAGTCCAGCCGTTCGAGGCGGCGGGCGTCAGGGACCCGCTTGGGGTCTGCGGTCATGACCCCGGGCACGTCCTTGAGGATCTCGCATCGTTCGGCGCCGAGCGCGTGGGCCAGCGCCACTGCCGAGGTGTCACTGCCACCGCGACCGAGGGTGGTGATTTCCTTGGTCTCGCCGCAGACCCCCTGGAATCCGGCCACGACCACGACCTTGCCGGCGGCGAGGGCCTCGGGCAGGCGGATGGGGCGCACCTCGAGGATCCGGGCGTCGGTGTGGCTCGCGTCGGTGATGATGCCGGCCTGGCTGCCGGTGAACGAGACGGCCGGCACCTTCTCGGCGGCGAGGGCCATGCACAGCAGCGACATGCTGATGCGTTCGCCCACGGTCAGGAGCATGTCGAGTTCACGCCGCGGCGGTTCCGCGTTGGCCTCGCGGGCGAGGCGAGTCAATTCGTTGGTGTGGTCGCCCATGGCCGAGACCACCACCACCAGGCGCAGGCCTGCCTCGCGAGCCTGGCGGAGATCGCGGGCGATCTCCCGTAGGCGTGGGATATCGGCCAGGCTGCTGCCGCCGTACTTGCGCACCACGATGGGGCCGTCGGATTTCCTGTCGCCGTCGCTCAAGCTCCGTCCTCCACGGCTGGGGGTCCGCAGGCAGGATAGGGCACCGCGGGTCGCCGGACAAGGATCGCCTCGTGATGGGCCGTAGCGCCACGGAAACCGGCTTTCGGGGCGTGGAAAAAGAGTTGCCGGTCAGGAATCAGTCTGTTACTTTCGGACTGCCTTCGTCGGGGTTATTTTATTGAAAAACAAGGCTTTACGGGATATCTCGACGGAGGTCGAAGGCCCGCGGACCGTGGGCGGCGCGCCGACGGAGACGCCTGAGCGCCGGCGGCTGTTTCGGCTGGGTGCACGACGGCTGGCCATGGGCGAATTGCTCGCACTGGTCCTGGGGCCGGGCGGGGTGGTGCCGGCGCGGGATGTGGCCCGTGGGTTGCTAGAGCGTTACCCGGAGCCGTCCGACCTGGTACGACTCCCCCCGCTGGTACTGCAGGGGATGTCCGGGATGGGGCGTGCTCGCGCCGCGAGATTGCGAGCCGCCTGTGAGCTGGGTTTCCGCCTGGCCGGTGCGGCTGCGGCCGAGGGCACGCGCGTGAGGGGGCCGGAGGATCTGGCCGATCTGTTGAAGCGGGAACTGGGTGGCCTCGACCGGGAACACTTCCTGGGCATCTACCTGGACGCCCGTCATCGGATTCTCGCCGTGGAAACAGTCTCGGTGGGGACTCTCAATGCGTCGCTGGTCCACCCACGTGAGGTGTTCCGGTCGGCGGTTGGGTTGCAGGCGGCCGCGCTCGTCGTGGCCCACAATCACCCCTCGGGCTGCGCCAGGCCCAGCGGTGAAGATCTGGAATTGACCCGGCGATTGTCGCGATGCGGCAATCTGCTGGGGATCGAATTGCTGGACCATCTCGTCGTGGGTGACGGCGAACTGGTCAGCATCAGGGAGTATGGCTGGCCCGATCCGCTATAGGTGATCACACCGCGGAATCGGGCCGACCCACGCCGAAGGAACGGTCAATGTTCAAACGCCTGCAGAGCATGTTCACCAATGACATCGCCATCGATCTCGGCACGGCCAATACCCTGGTCTACATCAAGGGCAAGGGAATCGTGCTCAACGAACCGTCCGTGGTGGCGGTGGAGAAAGCTACCGACAAGGTCTACGCGGTGGGAGCCCAGGCCAAGGCCATGCTGGGCAAGACCCCCGATTCCATCGCGGCGATCCGTCCCCTTAAGGACGGCGTGATCGCAGACTTCGAGGTCTGCGAATACATGCTGCGGGAATTCATCAAGCAAGCCCAGAAGAAGCGACACTTCGTGGCCCCGCGCATTATCATCTGCGTGCCGTCGGGCATCACCGAGGTGGAGAAGAGGGCGGTGCGCGATAGCGCGAAGCACGCCGGCGCCCGCGAAGTCTATCTCGTGGCCGAGCCCGTGGCCGCGGCCATCGGCGTGGGTCTGCCGGTGGACCAGCCGTCGGGCAACATGATCATCGACATCGGCGGCGGCACCACCGAGATCGCGGTGATCGCGCTCAACGGCATCGTCTGCGACACGTCGATCCGCGTTGGTGGCGACGAGATGGACGAGGCCATCGTCACCTACATCAAGAAGAACCACAACCTTCTCATCGGCGACCAGACCGCCGAGCAGATCAAGAAGACCATCGGTTCGGCCCACAAGCAGGGCGACGACCAGCAGATGGAAGTCAAGGGGCTCTACCAGGTGTCCGGCGTGCCCAAGACCATGAAGATCTCGCAGTCGGAGATCCGCGAAGCGCTCATGGAACCGGTGCAGCAGATCGTCGACGCCCTGAAGCAGGCCCTGGAGCAGACTCCGCCCGAACTGGCGGCCGACATCAAGGATCGCGGCATCGTACTCACCGGTGGCGGGGCGCTCTTGAAGGGCTTGCCGGAGCTGCTTCGTGAGCAGACCGACTTGCCCATCAATCTCATGGACGATCCCCTCTTCTGCGTGGTGCTGGGAACGGGCAAGATCCTCGACGACTTCGAGAAGTATCGCCCGGTGATCATGCGCTGACCCGCGCTGGTCGGACGACGAGCATGGTAGCCTGAGCGGAAGGAGCCCCGAGGCAGGCATGGTGCGTTCATCGAATTCCGGTGGTCGAGCAGACGGCGTAGTGTGTGCACTCTGCGTCGTGCTGTCGTTGACCTTGCTCCTGATGCCGGATCGGGCGCAGGTCCAGGTGGCGCACGCCCTCTCCACGGTCCTCGTCAATCCCTGGCTGGCGATTCGCAACTTCGGCGACGACGTGCTCCGCGTCCGGGCGGACAATGCCCGACTGGGCGCCGAGGTCCAGACGCTGCAATTGCGTCTCGGCTCCCTGGAACGCCGGGCGACCGACCAGGCTCGTGGCGCGGGTCCGGCGTTGCCGCCGGGGTGCGACGAACCGCTGATGCCCTGTCAGGTCACCGCACGCAAGCGGGCGCGGCTGGCCACCATGATCCAGATCCGGAGCCTCGAGCCGGTGACCTGGCGGCCGGAACTCCCGGTGGTCACGGCCGAGGGATTCCTGGGGCGGGTGCACACGGTCATCGACGAACGGTCGGCCTGGGTCGAGTTGCTGTCTGCGCCCGACATGGCACTGGGCGTGGAATTCGAGCGGTCGGGTCTGGTGGGTGTGCTACGTCCGCGCGCCGGTCGCTTCGTGGTGGAGCTCGTCGGCCGCGACGAGGACGTCTTGCCGGGCGACCGGGTCATCACCGCGGGAATCGCCGAGGTGCGCAGCGTGCCGGGCGGCGAGATCGTCGACCCCGTACCGCGCGGCCTGAAGGTGGGCGAGGTGCGGCAGGTGAGCGCGCCCAGCGAGCGTATCTTCAAGGAGATCACCATTCATCCCTTCGCCGACTTCAGGCGTAACGAGACGGTCTACGTCGTGGGAGCGCGTCCCGTACGGCCGGGCGGCGGGGAGGGGACACGGTGAGAGCATTCCTGCGGACAACGATCGCCTGGGTCCTGCTGGCGTTTCTCGGCGAAAATCTGGTGGTGCCGCTCATCGACATCAAGGGTGTGGCTCCGGATTTCACGGTCATCGCCGTGATCATCCTGGCCATGGCCGAGGGATCCCGCGTCGGTTCCATAGGCGGCTTCTGCCTGGGTGTCGTCCAGGATCTCTCGGTACCGATGCTTCTCGGTCTGCATGCTCTCTGCAAGAGCCTGCTCGGCTACACTGTGGGCCGCACCCGTGGGCGGCTCGTCTTTGGGATGCCGCTGCTCGAGGGCGCCATCGTGTTCGTGGCCACGCTTGGCCATGACACGCTTTTTCATCTGGTCCAGAGTCGCCAGCAGAGCGAGGCCTTCCTCGGTCCCTGGCTCACCCAGGCCTGGCCCACGGCGCTCTACACCGCGCTGCTCGGCGTGCCCTTGATCCGTATCGCTGCCATCACGGGCATCCTGCGGCAGGAAGACTGATGGAGTTCAAGGAGGCGCAGCCGGTTCGTGGCCGGATCTTCCGGTCCCTGGCCCTATTGCTATTCGGCATCCTCCTTCTGAACCTCTTCGGCCTCATGGTCATCCGACACGAGTACTATCGGGACCGGGCGCTCAAGAACCGGCAGGTCCAGTTCCGGGTGGCGGCACCCCGAGGCCGAATCACAGATCGCGACGGGATCCCGCTGGCTGACAACCGATTCCATTCGGATATCACCATTCCTGCGAGCACCTTCTCCGGTGGCGCGCCCGACAGCACGTTGCAGAGGCTACTCACCTGGTTCGACCTGCCCCTGGAGTCGACCCTGGAAGACCTGGAGAATCAGCGTCGACGCGGCAAGGCGCGCGTGACCCTGGTGCGGGGTGCGACTATGGGACAGCTCATGGCAGTGGAGGAACGCCGGCCCAGCTTGCCGGGGGTACGCGTGGAGTCCCGGCTGCGGCGACGGTATCTGCAAGGCCCGTTGCTGGCCCACGTCATCGGCTATACCGGCGAGGTGGATCAGGACGATCTGGACACCGCCCCGCCCGATCTGGACTACCGCGTGGGCGACTCCATCGGCAAGCAGGGCGTGGAGTCGGCCTTCGAACTGAGGCTGCGGGGGCGGTCGGGCATGAAGCTGGAGGAGATCAACGCTTCGGGACGCATCGTGGGCCGCGAGTCGGTGTGGCTGCGGCCGGTGCTTCCCGGCCGCGACGTGGCTCTTTCCCTGTCGCTTCCCCTGCAACAGACCATGGACTCGTTGCTCGCCGGCCGCCGCGGCTGCGGCGTGGCAATGGCGATTCCCTCGGGGGAGGTACTCGCGGCGGTTAGCTCTCCGAGCTTCGATCCCAACCTCATGACCGCGGCGATCAGCACCGACGACTGGCGGGCCCTGTCCGAGGATCCCGCCAAGCCGTTCTTCAATCGCATCGTCCAGGCAACCTACCCGCCGGCGTCGCTCTACAAGGCGATCACCAGCCTGGCCGGATTGCACAAGTCGGTGGTCGACACTCACAGCGTGCTGGAACCGTGCCCGGGGGGATTCCAGTTCGGCAATCGCTGGTTCCGCTGCTGGCGACGTGGTGGCCACGGTGTTCTCGACCACGCCGACGCGCTGGCCAACAGCTGCGATGTCTTCTACTACCAACTCGGCCTCCGCCTCGAGATCGACGAGCTGGCCACGGCAGCCCGGTCCTTCGGTCTGGGGCGTGCGGTCACGGGTATCTATCCGGAGGAAGCGCCGGGAAACATCCCCACGGCCGAGTGGTACGATCGCCGCTTCGGTCCTCGCAAGTGGACCCGCGGCGTGCTCCTGAACAATGCCATCGGCCAGGGAGAGGTCCTGGTGACCCCGTTGCAGATGGCGTTGCTGGTTGCTCGAATCGCGTCGGACGGCGCCGTGCCGGGCCCGACGTTCGTGATGGGGCAGACTCCCCATGAGGGCCCCGTGGACCTGCCGTTCTCGTCCCGCCACATGGCCTGGATCCGCAGTGCGCTCCGCCAGGTGGTGGACGACGGCACCGGTGGTGCCGCGCAGGCGGCCGGGGTCCCGGTGGCCGGCAAGACCGGCACGGCCCAGAATCCTCACGGCGAAGACCATGCCTGGTTCATGTGCTACGCCCCGGCCGAAGCTCCCACGGTGGCCGTTGCGGTGGTGCTCGAGAATGCGGGCCACGGTGGATCCGAGGCCGCGCCCGTGGCCGGCGCCTGGCTCCACGACTACTTCGTGCGCGCCGGTCTCGTGATTCCGGAACCCGAGCTGGAGGAGCAGCCATGATGCGGCTCGGTGCTCTCATTCCGCGCGGTGACCGACGACTCCTGGTCTGCTACGTCTTGCTCGTGCTGTTCAGTCTGGCATTGCTGTGGTCGGTGACCGAGCCTCTGCGCGGATCCTACTCGCTGATGCGGGTGGACGTGCCCAAGGTGGTCTTCTGGCGACAGCTGTTGTGGGCCATCGTGTCCTGGCTGGCGGTCAACGTGGTCAGTCGCATTCCCATACGCCATCTCGAGAATCTGTCATGGCTGGCCTATCTCGCCACGTTGGTCCTGCTGGTGGCCGTGCTCGCCATCGGCCCGGAGGTGGCCGGGTCCCGGCGCTGGCTGGCCGTCGGCGCCTTGCGACTGCAGCCATCCGAGTTCGCCAAGGTGGGGGTGGTGCTGCTTCTGGCCACTTGGCTGGCGAGGCGGGTCGACAGTGGCTCGCGCATCATGGCCACGCTGGGGTCGCTGGTCCTGGCCATCGTGCCGGCGGTCCTGGTGCTCCGCGAGCCCGACCTCGGCACGAGCCTCGTGTTCCTGGCCGTCTGGCTGGGAATGATCTTCTGGTACGGCATCTCGGGGCTCCTGCTCATGACGGCCCTGTCGTCGGCCGCGAGCGCAGTGATCATGTTCTACTCGGAGCGCGTGGCAGCGCAGGCGTGGCCCTGGGCGGTCTACATCGTGCTGATCATCGGCGTACTGTTCCTGGTGCGCTTGAGCATGAGCGTCAGCGTTCTCGTCCTGTTCAGCAACATCGCTGCGGGCCTCGGTATCCCGTTGCTGTGGGCGCGCATGAAGCCGTACCAGCAGGAACGGATCCTCACCTTCTTCGACCCGACCCGTGACGAGATGGGAACCGGCTACCAGGCGATCCAGTCCAAGGTGGCCATCGGTTCGGGAGGACTGTTCGGTACCCACTATCTCGAGGGAACCCAGAAGGGCCTGGCGTTCCTGCCGGAGCGTCACACCGATTTCATCTTCTCGGTGGCCGGCGAGGAACTCGGTCTACTCGGGGCGGGAACCATGCTGGTGCTGTTCCTGTTGCTGGTGGGCCGGGCCGTGGACGTGGCCACCACGGTGAGGCGGCCGTTCGCGAGCCTGCTTGCCATCGGCGTCGCGGCGTATTTCACTTTCCACGTGGTGGTCAACGTGGCCATCACCACGGGATTGCTGCCGGTCACCGGTCTCCCGTTGCCGCTGGTCAGCTATGGCGGGTCCAACCTGCTGGTCTCCTCGCTCATGGTGGGGCTTCTCCTCAACCTGAGCGGCCATCGCTACGACGACTGAGAGGCTACCATGCATCCGGTCCTCCTCGGACCCATCAAGAGTTTCGGCTTCCTGCTGGCGGTCAGCTTCGCGGTTGGCCTCTGGGTCGCCGTGCGTCGTGGCCGTGCTCGCGGCGTACCGCCCGAGACCATCTACGACCTCACGTTCGTCATCCTGATCTCAAGCCTCATCGGCGTACGCGGCTTCTACGTGGTCACGCACCTGGACAAGTTCGTGGGCCAGTGGGGCAAGATCTTCGCCTTCAGCGAGGGTGGCCTGACCCTTTACGGCGGCATCGCTCTGGCCCTGCTGGCCGGCTGGGTCTTCTGCCGTCGGCGTGGGCTCCCGTACCTCGAGGCAGCCGACATGATGATTCCGATGGTCGCCCTGGGAATCGGGCTGACGCGATTCGGTTGTTACCTTGCCGGCTGCTGTTACGGCAAACCGTGTGACCTGCCGTGGGCGGTGCACTTCCCACTCGATTCGCCGGCGGTCCACCAGTTCGGTCCGGTCGCCGTGCACCCCTCGCAGCTCTACGGCGCGTTCGGATCGCTCCTCGTATTCGGACTCCTGCTCCTCTGGGAGCGCCGCAGCGCGCGACCGGGAGAGACTCTGGGACGTTTTCTGCTGCTCTACGGGATCCATCGATTCCTGGTGGATTTCAGCCGCTACTACGAGGAGTCGCAGGTCATGGCGCTGGGTTGGAGCAACAACCAGTGGCTCAGCGTGGGCATGGTGATCGTGGGCGTGTTCCTCATGGCGAACGCGGTTCGAAAGGCGGCCGCTAACCATGCCTGAACTCGCGACGGTCACGATCTCGACGGACGGGTACCTTCGCGGCGACCAGCCCTGGACGCCGCCGGCGCCTTGCGTGTGCGCCCTGGAGATCGATACACGTGACAGGCGCGCCTTCCTGCTTGACGTGGCGGCGCGAGCTCGCGACGAATCACTCGCCGTCGTTCACCTCGACCCGACCGACCTGGATCGCGAGACCGTGCTGGCTCGCCTGGATGGATTGCCGCCCGAACTGCGACCGCGCGGTCTGCTGCTGGGTGAGGCCTGGCAGGAGATCGTGGCCGCGCGTTGTGCGACCCTCACCGGCGCCGCACTGGATCTCGGACTCGTCGACGCCGTGCGGATCGACGACGCCGACGGCTGGCAAGGGCATCACCTCGTGGCAGGCGCAGTGGAGGCTTTCCTGGCCCAGGTCTGGCCGGATTCCGTGGGGCCGTTGCCTCGCGCGGTGATCCTCGGCGGCGGCGCCACTGCCATGACCGCTGCATTGATCGCGGCGCGACGCGGTGCGGCGGACGTGACCCTGGTCGTCGACGATCCGCAGCGACGAGACGACCTCGCCGCGCGGGCTGCGACCGCCGTGAACTGGCCGGCGTCGACGACCTGGCAGGTGACCGGTCGCTACGAATTCGATTCCCCCCCGGCAGGACTCTGGGTGCGGGCCACGGACCGGGACATCCCGGACGCTGCCTGGCTCCCCGACGCCGCCGGCGACGAGCCGTGCGCCGTGATCGACCTCGCCGGTGCCACCAAGACCGCGCCGCTGGGATCCGTCCATCCCGACGCCGGCGGTGTCCAGGTCATGGCCGCCGGGTTGGCCGCGGCCTGGTACCTGGGTCCGCCGGTGCCGTGGGACGCGCTCACCAACCCTCCCTCGGCCTGAACGACCTCCCCGCCGCCGGCCGCGCCGGCCCGAAACATGGATGTCCTGTCCTGCCTGGTCGACGGATTGCTGGACCTTCTGTCCCCGGAATCCTGCGTCGTGTGCGACCGGCGCCGTGATGTCAGCCCCTGGGCGTCCGGCGTCTCCGGCCACGCGCCGGGCCTGCATCGGTGGCACGCGTCCCATCTCTGCAGCGAGTGCTTCGGTGGTTGGCACTCCTCGGTCGTTCCCGGTGGCGTCGCGTCGTACCCGCTGTGGTCGGCGCTACCGGAGGACGCGACCCTCATTGAGGCCGTGGGGCAGTGGAAGTATCGGGGTCTGCGCGGTCTGGCGAGGCCCCTGGCAGCTCTTCTGGTGCCAGTGCTGGAGGCCGTCCCGCGCGCGACGGGCATCACGCCTGGTCTTGCGCCTGTTCCATTGCACCGACGACGACGGCGCGAGCGCGGCTTCGACCAGTGCCTCCAGATGGCCGTTCTCGCCGGGCGCGCGGCAGGTCTCCCGGTGGTCGTCGACGCCGTGGTGAGACGCCGAGCCACGGACCAGCAGGCCAGTTGTCCAACAGACTGTGATCAGCGGGCACGCAACGTCTCTGGCGCATTCGTGGCCCGCCCGTGCCATGACGACGAATCCGGTCATCTGATCCTGCTGGACGACCTCGCCACAACGGGCGCCACCCTGGCCGCGGCCGCGGACGCGGCTGTGGCGGCCGGCTGGCAGGTGACCGCGCTGGTGGCTCTGGGCCAGTCCCGCCGGCTGCGAGCGCGGCAGGGTTGACAGGATGGTGGGACCGCCGCTAGCTTGCGCCTGCCGACACGATGACCTGTCTGCGACGCGCGGCTGTCCCGGCCGTCGGCGTCGCCTCCCGGGAGGAATCATGAAGAAGGCGAACCTGGCGCAGCTCGACCCGCGCGATCGACGGGTCCTCATGCGGGTCGATTTCAACGTCCCGCTGAATCAGAACCGTCAGATCACCGACGACACCCGCATCCGAGCGGCGCTGCCGTCGATCCAGCACGTGATCGCCGGCGGTGGCAGCGTCGTGCTCATGAGCCACCTCGGTCGACCGAAGGGCGAGATCAAGCCCGAATTCTCCCTGCGCCCGGTGGCCGACCGGCTCGCCGAACTCCTCGATGCGCCCGTGAAATTCGCCACGGACACCGTCGGTCCCGACGCCGAGGCCAAGTCCGCCGGTCTGGAAATGGGAGAGGTCTTGCTGCTGGAGAACCTCCGCTTCAATGCCGGCGAGACCAAGAACGACGACGGATTCGCCCGGGCCCTCGCCACCCACGGCGACGTCTACGCCAACGACGCGTTCGGCACCGCGCACCGCGCCCATGCCTCCACGGTGGGGGCAGCCGTTGGTTTCGATCGTCGCTACGCGGGCCTGCTCATGCAGAAGGAACTGGATCATCTCGGCGGCCTGCTGCAGGACTCGCCGCGCCCATTCGTGGCGATCCTCGGCGGTGCCAAGGTCGACAGCAAGGTGGACGTGATACGCAACTTGCTGGACAAGGTCGATTATCTACTCCTGGGTGGAGGCATGATCTTCACCTTCTTCAAGGTGATGGGGCTGAGCATAGGGGATAGCCTTCTCGACGCAGACAGCCTGGCGGTCGCCGAGGGGATCATCGAGAAATCGCGCGACAGCCGGGCCAAGCTGACCCTGCCCACGGACGTGATGGTATCCACCGACTTTTCCGAAAACGGACAGCGCAAGCAGGTCCTCGTCACCGACATTCCGGATGGCTGGCAAGGTTTGGATATCGGCGCGACCTCTGCGGCGACGTTCCGTGACCTGATTGGCGGAGCGCAGGGGATCTTCTGGAACGGTCCCATGGGCGTGTTCGAGATCCCCGCTTTTGCCGCCGGAACCCGCGCCGTGGGCGAGGCCATCGTCGAGGCCACGGAACGGGGTGCGGTCAGCGTGGTGGGCGGTGGCGACAGCGTCGCGGCTCTCAATCAGCTAGGCCTCGCAGATGGGGTGTCCCACGTCTCCACCGGCGGTGGCGCCTCCCTCGAGTTCATGGCCGGGCGGGTTCTTCCCGGGGTCGATGCCCTCAGCGATGCGTGACGTCTGGTTTGACAGGAGTGGGGGCTCCGTATTAACTTACCGGCCCCTTGTGACCAGAGGGTGAGCAAGGGATGTGTCTGTGAAAGCGGCTCGACCGCGGGAGATCGGTATGTACGTCCTGTTCACAATCATCCATGTCCTGGTCAGCCTCGTCCTGTGCGTGGCCGTGTTGCTGCAGTCCAGCAAGGGTGGCGGCCTCGCCGGTGCCTTCGGCGGCGGCGGCGGCGCGCCGCAGCAACTGCTGGGCTCGCGCGGCATGACCACTCTGCTGCACAAGATCACCATCTGGTGCGGCATCGGCTTCATGGTGACCTCGCTCGCACTGTTCATGATGTCAGGCAGTCGCCCCACATCCACCGGCACCGTGGTCGATGACCTGATGCAGGAAAGCAGTGTGAATCAGGACGTGACCGCGCCGCCCATCCAGGACGGCGCCGCGACTCCTGCTCCCGTCACCGGCGACGAGACCGACGCCGGAACCGACGACGGCACGCAGGCCGACCCGCCGCAGGGCGGCGACAAGTAGCTCCGCGCAAGCGGCGCCCGGGTGGTGGAACTGGTAGACACGCTATCTTGAGGGGGTAGTGGCCACAAGCCGTGCGGGTTCGAATCCCGCCCCGGGCACCAACGCCAGACCGACGGTCTCCCACACGGGAGGCCGTCGGTTTTTTGTGCCGAGTTCCAAGCCGGAACGTCGATGGTTTTGCGCGCGACACCAGCGCCCGCGTGCGCGTCATCTTCAACACGAATTCGATGTCTCGTCGTGGCCGAGAACAGCGTCGACGCGCAACTCGAATCGCGCGCGACGTGATCGATCAAGCCATGAAGGTGCCGCAACTTTTTTTGAGAAGAAGCAGAATGAGTCTTGACAGTTTTTTTGTCGGCTCCAAATAATGCAGTTGCTTGAAGTAGTCATTGCTGCTGCAAGCAAGAAAAGTCCGCCCGTCCAAGGGTGCTGGCCGCGGCGGAAGAAAAAGGATTAACCAGAGCAAGCGAGGTCCAAGGATGGAGGAGAGAACTCTGCTCGCGGCGGCAGCCGGCAAGAAGGTCGCCAAAAAGGCGACCAAGAAGAAAGCCGCCAAGAAGAAGGTGACCAAGAAGAAGGCCACCAAGAAGAAGGCCACCAAGAAGAAGGCCACGAAGAAGAAGGCGACCAAGAAGAAGGCCACGAAGAAGAAGGCGACCAAGAAGAAGGTCGCGAAGAAGAAGGCGACCAAGAAGAAGGTCGCGAAGAAGAAGGTCGCGAAGAAGAAGGCCACGAAGAAGAAGGCCACGAAGAAGAAGGCCACGAAGAAGAAGGCCACGAAGAAGAAGGCCACGAAGAAGAAGGTCGCCAAGAAGGTGACCAAGAAGAAGGCGACGAAGAAAAAGGTCGCCAAGAAGAAGGTCGCAAAGAAGAAGACCGCCAAGAAGCGGTAGATTGCGATCGAAAGGGCGGAGCGGCCGATCTGGCTGATTCTGGCCCTCTGGGGATCTGGCCCGGTTTGGGTTGGGTTCCTGTATCGGAAAGCCGCCCGGCTCATACCCGGGCGGCTTCACTTTTGTTGTGCCCTCAAGATTGTGTCGGGTATCTAAGTTGCGCCGTCAGAGACCATGCACATCACTCATATCCACCATACCGACTGGCAGCCACCCTTCTGCCCAAACCCCAACTGCCGGTATCACAGTCACTTGCAGCCAGGCTGGCCTTACAAGCGCATCGGCTACTACACCCGCCGCGCCACCCCAAACCGTATACGCCGGTTTCTATGCATGGCTTGCAGACGCTCCTTCAGTTGTCAGACCTTCGCCGCGGAATACTGGCTGAAGCGCCCGGACATCCTTCCGCAACTCATGACCAAGACCTGTGGCGGAATGGCCAATAGACAGATCGCCCGCGATCTCCACGTTTCCCCCTCGACCGTTGACCGACAGCTCCAGCGCCTCGGCCGCCACTGTCTCCTGTTCCATGCTCGGCAGGTTGACGGCATGTCTTCGCCAAGCGACATCACCATCGACGGATTCGAGTCCTTCGAACTCAGCCAGTACTACCCGTTCCACTTCCACCTGGCGGTGGACAACGACACCGGCCTCTTCCTCTCCTTCACAGACAGCCCCCTGCGACGCAAGGGGCGGATGACCGGCTATCAGAAGCGAAGACGGCTCGAGTTGGAGGACCTTCATGGCCGGCCCGACCCCAAGGCCGTACGCAAGGATGTCCAGGAGTTGCTGGAGATCGTTACCGAGGGGGCTGAGCGAATGACTATCAGAAGCGACGATCACCGGTCCTATCCGCACGCGATGCGCGGGTTGCCGTGCGAGATCACCCACCTGGTGACAAGCTCGAAAGAGCGGCGAACCAGGTCGAATCCGCTGTTCGAGATCAACCTGTTGGATCTGTTCATCCGGCACAGCAGTGGCGGCCACATGCGCGAGACGATCGCCTGGCCGAAGCGGAGGAACGCATCGGCGTTGCGGCTGGCGATCTTCCTGGTGTGGCGCAACTGGGTGAATTGGCGGTGGCAGAAACGGTGCCGAGGGACGCCGGCGATGCTGGCCGGATTGTGTGACCGGGCGCTGACGGCAGCGGAGATCGTCAGGCGCAGGTTGTTCCCCTCACAGGTCGATCTGCCACGGAGATGGGCTGAGTACTACCGGGGGGAGGTGGAGACGCCGGCGTTGGGAGTGAACCTACGGCATGAATTGAAGTACGCGATGTAGAAAGAAGGCCGGACGCTTGGGGCGACCGGCCTTGGACACAATCTTCGCGGCACAACGGAATTAGTAGCGACGTGCAGCTTCTGCCTGGTCGGCCTCGTGCAGCGCCCGAACATCCTGCGGCACCGTGTCGATGAAGAACGATAGACCGAACACGATATCCGTAAACGTCACGCTCTTGGTGTAGTGCAGTTCATGGCGCGACATGGAGTAGTTGGTGAGGTCGAACTGGATGAAGGCGGACGTGGCGCCGGCGATGTGGCGCTTCAGGCCGCCGCTTCCCACCAGGTAAAGCGCGCCGACATCCTCGAGGGCCGAGTAGCGGACGATGACGCCTCCGAACCCGAAACCGAAGTAGGGGTAGATGCCCCAGAGGTCGAATTTCTGGAGGTCGTACATCATGGAGATGCCGCCGCGGAAGATCTGGACACCGGCGTCGCGGTCGATCTCCTCGCGGAAGACGTTCTCGGGATCGTCCATGTTCTCCATGGTCAACTGGGCCTCGGACGCGCTGTAGGACAGCGACAGGTCGACATGAAAATTGTCCGAGAGATAGGAGCCGACCTTGGCGCCGAGAGTGTACCCGTTCTCGAGGGTCTTGATCGGTCCGTCGTAGACATCATAGTCGAGGCGGTCGGGTGTCCAGACCCGGCCATCGTAGCCCATGACCCAATCGGTACCTTCCTCGACCTGCGTCCGGTCCAGCTTGACCGGGAGATCCAGGTACCGGTCGCCATTGAACGCGCCGCCGAAGATCTGGATCGTGTACGCCTTGACGGCGAAGTCGTCCCAGGTGTATTCCGGCTCGGCCTCAGTGTCGGCTTCGAGGGGGTTCGCAGCGTCCGCGTCCTGAGCGTACGCCGAGGCGGCGAACAGGGTCAGGGCCAGAACACAGAGCGTTGCCTGGAAGAGCCTGGATTTCATGCAAGGCACCTCGACGAGGATGGTGGTTGCCCGTTCAACGGCCGGCGAGACATCACCGATGATCGGGGGCAGCGTTGGCCACGCTACCGCTATTCGGGCGACAACTAACGGTAATGCTCGCCCGGCGGGGTGTCCAGCCGGAATTGCCGCGCTAATTGGTTGCCATGAATGTAGGAAACGGCACGGGCGAGGACAAGTCGCCGGGCGATTCCGGCATATTCCGGGCGTATTGACAGGCCCCCGGAGGCGGACTACTATTGCTCTTCGCAAAAAACTGTTCAATTCGCCGCCCCGCGGGACGTCCGCGGCCCCCGAGGCGGCGGCCTACGCGCGCCGCACGGACTCCAGCAGAACGACCCGGGAGGACGATCCTTGAAGACCTATCCCATGGAAAAAATTCGCAACATCGCCCTCATTGCGCCACACGGTGTCGGCAAGACCACTCTCGCCGACGCCATGCTGCACGTTTCCGGGACGGTCGGCCGACGCGGTAACGTCGACGACGGCAGCTCGATTTTCGACTACCTCGAGGAAGAGATCGAGAAGAAGCAGACCATGTCGGCATCCATGGCCTGGACCGACGTGAGCGGCCACAAGGTGAACATCATCGACACGCCGGGCGTGGCCGATTTCCGTGGCGATGTCTATGCGTCTCTCAACGTGGTCGAGAGCGCGGTCTTCGTCGTGAAGGCCGACGGAGGCTACGAGGTGGCGTCGGACAGCCTGTGGCGCCTGTTGCGGGCCAACGATCTGCCCAGCTTCATCGTGGTCAATCGCCTGGACAAGGAACACGCCGACTGGGCTGACGCGCTGGATAGCATTCGCGACCGCGTTGGCGTCAACGCCGTACCTCTGCAGTTGCCCATCGGCGACAAGGAAAACTTCAAGGGTGTCGTCGACCTCATCAAGATGAAGGCATTCGTCCTCGAAGATGGCAAGATCGTCGAGCAGGACATACCGGC
>PIVY01000352.1 GCA_003353795.1 bacterium | reverse complement strand
GGTCGGCGATACCGATGGCTTACCGGCTTCTCTGGACCTCGTCTCCGCCCGGCGATTTCGAACTGGCGGCGGCGACGCCGGACCGCGATGGTGGCGGCGCTGGCGTGCCGCCATGATCGAGCGCTGGCCACGTCCGCTCCGGCGACGTCGCGCACGTCGCCGCTACGAACTTCAGGCCTGGGGCAAGCTCCACGCAGAGTACGAACGTCGTGGCTCCATCGGCCAAGGAGAGCATTGAACATGCAGAACACGGGCCGCGATGGTCGGGTCCGCCTCCAGGCGCCGGCCAAGGTGAATCTCCATCTCGAGGTTCTCAAACAGCGACACGATGGGTACCACGAGATCGAGACCATCCTGCAGGCGGTCGATCTCCAGGACCGATTGCAGGTGACCCTGGTCGAGCGCTGGGAGGGCGGCAAGCCCGAGGTGGAACTGCTGGTTCGACCCCGTGGAACGGCGCCGGAAGACGAGACCAATCTCGCCGTGCGAGCGGCCCGATTATTCTGCCGCGAGCAGCGCGTCACGGGGCACCTGCAGATCGAACTCGACAAGGTCATTCCGAGCGGCGCAGGCCTCGGCGGCGGTAGCAGCGACGCCATGGCGGTCCTCGTGGCGTGCGATCGACTCTTCGATACGAAGCTCGATCTGGAGGATCTGGAACGAATGGGAGCGGCCCTCGGTTCGGATATTCCGTTCTTCGCAGCCGGCGGCACGCAACTGGGCCGGGGCCGTGGCACGGAACTGACACGTCTGAATACGCCGCGCGGGATCCGTTTCGTCATTCTCAAGCCCAGCTTCCAGGTCGATACGGGGAACGCTTATGGGGCTCTTAAAATGGGATTGACAGTGCGTGTCCCTGCCGCTAACCTGCAAGTAATAAAGCCATTATTGGCTAGGTTCCCGACTCGACCTTGGTTCGGATTCAACCGTCTAGAGGACGTAATCCTGCCGGCACATCCTGAATTGAGCCGGGTTCTGTTGCGACTTCGGGACCATGTGCCAGTGGCCATGCTTTCGGGAAGTGGGTCGGCCATTTTCGGTGTCGTTGGCCGGGTCGAGCAGGCTGAACAGTTGGTGCAAGATTTCATTCCGTCCGTAGAATTCGCGCAATCTGTAGGTCCCTTGACGTGTGGGGTCCAGCTGCTGGAGGGATGAGTTGCCGGGAGAACCTTGAGATGCGGCGGCTGCAGCCGAAAGAGAGTTGGCGTGAAGATTACTGAAATCAGGATCACCTTAAGGGATGACAACAAACTCAAAGGGTTCGCCAGCATCACCCTGGACGATAGTTTCGTGGTACGTGGTCTGAAGATCATCGAGGGTGCATCGGGACCTTTCATTGCCATGCCAAGCCGCAAGAGGAAGGACGGCACCTTCCAGGACATCGCCCACCCCATCAACATGGATACTCGGGAGTGGATGGAGGCCGAGATCATCGCGGCCTACAAGCAAGAGGTGCAACGCGCCGAGAGCGGCGAGTTCGCCCAAAGCAGTTCACGAGATGACGATCCGGATTCCATGATGGAAGAGAGTTTCTAGGTCGCCGCCGCGCCGGTGGCGATTCTGATCACGGTCGAGGTATGACCACGCAAGGACCGCTGGTTGATCTCAGTAGACCGCTGGTTGGTCTCGAAAACACCGCTGGGGCGTCGTCA
>PIVY01000044.1 GCA_003353795.1 bacterium | reverse complement strand
CGCGGTCCACACCGACTCGTCGTTCATCGATCCCAACAACATGCAGGATCTGGTGGTCAACATCGAGGAGGGCCGCAAGGTCAAGGTCAAGTCCATCACGTTCGAGGGTAACGAGATCCTCGACAACGGCGGGCTTCGCGGCTCGATGCAGCAGGGAACCACCGGATTCCTCAAGAGCGGCACCTTCAAGAAGCAGATCTTCGAGGAAGACCGCGATCGCATCGTCACCTACTGCAAGGACAACGGTTTCCTCGACGCCACCGTCGACCGCGTGGATCTGAATCCCCAGCCGGACAGGCCCGAGAACCTGGACATCGTGGTGACCATCACCGAGGGCCAGCAGTATTTCGTGGGGGACGTGAGCTGGGAGGGCAACACCGTCTTCGACGACTACGCCGTGGGGGAAAAGGTCTTTCTGGAGGAGGGAAAGGTCTTCAAGGAGAAAGAGTATCTCTCCTCCCTCGAAAACCTGCAGACGCTCTACGCCGATCAGGGATACATCTACATCGGCGTCGAGCCGCAGCGCGAGATCCGCGACGACAAGGTCAACGTCAACTTCTACATCGTCGAGGGTATGCCGGCCAAGGTCCGGGACATCCAGATCTCCGGCAACACCAAGACCTACGACGAGGTCCTGCTGCGCGAGTTCCACATCTACCCGGGCGACGTCTTCAGCCGCAGGCGCATCGAGTTCTCGGTGCGCGACGCCATGCAGAGCGGTTATTTCGAGGAGGTCATGCCCGACTTCCGGCCCGTGGGCGACGGCGGCGACATCGACCTGATCTTCAAGGTCAAGGAGAAGCAGACCGGCCAGTTCATGTTCGGCGCGGCCTATAGCGCCGAGACCTCCATCTCCGGCTTCATCCAGGTGCAGGAGACCAACTTCCGCGGCAAGGGCCAGACCATCGGCGTGACCTGGCAGTTCGGCTCGCGTCGCCGCTACGTGGATCTCAGCTTCACGGAGCCCTGGTTCATGGGCCGACCGATCCTGGTAGGCGGCGACATCTTCGATCGCTACCAGTACAACTACGACGACTTCTACGAGAGCCGGATCCGCGGATTCAGTCTGCGCACCGGCGCCCGCATCCCCGGCGCCCGCTTCTCGAATCTTGGCCTGCGTTACGAACTCTCGCAGACCCGGCTCAGCAACTTCAGTCAGAGCTATATCAACTACCTCGACAGCCTCGAGGAGAGCCTGGGCACGAGCGGGGTTCCGTTCGAGCGGCTCGACGAGGTCGACTGGCCGCGGTTGAAGAGCAGCATCCGGGTCACGTTCAATCGCAACAGCACCGACAACCCGTTCTTCCCCACGGGCGGCTCGCGGACGACCTACAGCTTCGAACTGGCAGGCGGCCCCCTCGGCGGCGAGATCGACTACTACGAGCACCAGTTCAAGTCGTCGTACTATCAGCGCCTGCCCCTGGGATTCGCTCTGCACATGCGCGGCATGTTCGGGATCATCGAGGGACTCGAGACCGGTCCGGAGAACGTTCCCGACTACGAGAAGTACCGCCTCGGCGGCAACCGGCTGTACCCCCTGCGCGGCTATCAGGACCTGGAGGTCGTGCCCCGCGGCAACCCCAGCTTCATCGGTGGCCGGGCTTACACCATCTTCAATGTCGAGGCGCTCTATCCATTGACGCGAGCGGTCCAGTTGCTCACTTTCCTGGACATGGGCGACACCTGGAACGACATGGGTCAGGCCAACCTGGGCAACCTGCGCAAGGGTGCCGGGTTCGGCATCCGCGTCGAGGTCCCCATGATGGGTACCATCGGCTTCGACTACGGCTACGGTTTCGACAAGCTCGGCGGCGCCGGCTGGGAACCGCACTTCAACATCGGTACTATGTTCTAGCTGCCTGGCGGCTGCAGCCCCGGCCGGTGTCCGTCGCCGGTGGGGGATCCCCGAGGAAGTCCGCGACATCAACGGCGGGCGAGAAGGAGTGAATCATGCGGATCGACTTCATTCGGCGCGGCGCGACCGCCCGCAATACCCTGGGAGCCCTGGTCCTGATCCTGGTCGCGACAGCCCTGCTGCCGGGCTTGGCCGGCGCCGCCGAAAAGGCTCTCGCGGTGGTCAACACCCTGCGTATCCGGGAAGAGTACCAGGCCTTCAAGGATGCGGAGCAGCAGGTGGAAGAGGTCTACGACGACCTCCGCAAGGAACTGGACGAGAAGAGCCGGGCCCTGGCCATCGCCTACGAGAACTACGAGAGCCAGAAGATGCTGCTGACCCCGCAGGCCAATGAGGCCAAGGTCCAGGAGCTCGAGCAGCAGAAAGCCGACCTGAACCGGCTTCAGCAGCAGTCCACGCAGCGGCTCGAACAGGCGACTCGGGAGCACATCGGTCCCATCGAGGATCAGATCCTCACCATTGCCGAGCGTATCGCGAAAGAGGATGACTATTCACTCATTCTCGACGTTTCGGCCATGGCGGTTCTCTACGTCGACCAGGAAGTGGACATCACCGACAAGGTGCTGGCGGCCCTGGCTCGCGGCGACGACGAATAACGGTTGAGGGTTGACAGGCGGCCCCAGGCTAGTCAAATTTTAACCGAGCATCATCTTCTATCGTGATGCACCCCCCCTTTACCAGGCGGTAAAGGGGGGTTTGCTTGAACTCGAGGAGCCCTGCATGGATCCTGTGCGGCTGAGTGATCTCGCGACCCGGCTGGCCGCCGAACTGATCGGTGACGGTGAGGTCGTGATCTCCGGTGCGGCGGGCCTCGAGCATGCCGGACCGGGAGACATCACCTTCCTTGCCCGCCCATCGCTGGTCGGCAAGCTCGGCCAGTGCGAGGCTGCGGCGGTGATCGTGGGCCCGGACGTGGACGTGGATCGACCGGCGCTGCGGGTACAAGATCCCTACCGGGTCTTCGCCCGACTGCTGGCGGATTTGGCCACGCCGCTGGAGCGCCTATTTCCGCCCGGCATTCATCCCACGGCGGTGGTCGACCCTTCGGCTGACGTGGCCGACGGCGTCAGCCTCGGGCCTGGAGTGGTCGTGGGGCAGGGGTGCCGTGTGGGTGCCGGCAGTCGCCTCGGGCCGCACGTGGTCCTGGAATGCGACGTGACCGTGGGCGCCGATTGTATCCTCTTCGCGCACGTCGTTGTGCGCGACCGTTGCCGGCTGGGCGATCGCGTGATCCTGCACCCGGCCTGCGTGCTGGGCGCTGACGGGTTCGGCTACCTGCCCGGCCCGACCGGACTCGAGAAGATTCCCCAGGTCGGCATCGTGATCCTGGAGGACGACGTGGAACTGGGCGCCGGCACCTGCGTAGACCGCGCCACCACCGGCACGACCGTGATCGGCCAGGGTACGAAGCTCGACAATATGGTCCAGGTCGGCCACAACGTGAAGATCGGTCGCCACGGCGTCTTCAGCGCCCAGACCGGTATCTCGGGTAGCTGTGTGATCGGTGATGGCGTATCCATGGGTGGCCAGGTCGGGGTCAAGGACCACCTCAAGGTGGGCGACAAGGCCCAGGTCGGAGCCAAGTCCGGGCTCCACAAGGATGTTCCCGACGGGGCCGCGGTGTTCGGCTATCCGGCCATGGAGGCCGGCGACGCCATGAGGATCGTGACCGCCATGAGTCGGCTGCCTCAACTGGTACGAAAGGTCCGGGATCTCGAGCGTTCACTGGAGCGCCTCACGTCCGCGACCGAAGACGGATCGAAGCCTGAAGAAGGATCGTCATGATCTGGTTCCAGAAGACCGTGGGCAAGGCAGTCAGCATGGAAGGGGTCGGCCTGCATACCGGCCAGACCACGCGGCTGACCTTCCAGCCGGCGCCACCCAATACCGGGCTCGTGTTCCGGGTGTCGTGCGACGCCGGCAAGGCGGAGATTCCAGCCCATATCGACAACGCGCCCCGTGATGAGCCTGCCATTCGCAACACCACGCTCGCCCGGGGCGAGGTCAAGATCTTCACGGTGGAGCACGTGCTCGCGGCCCTCTACGGTCTGGGCGTGACCAATTGCTACATCGATCTGGAGGGCAACGAACCGCCCATTACATCCTGTGGCAGTGCTTTGCCGTACGTGGAGTTGCTCCAGGAAGCCAAGGTCGTCTATCAAGGATTGCCGGCGAGCTACTACCGGATCACCGCGCCGGTGGCCTACCGCGAGAATGGCATCGAGGTGGTTGCCGAAGCCTGCGATCACCTGCGGTTGAGCATGTGGGTGGATTACGACGATCCGCTGATCGGCGAGCAGGAAGTCACCTTCGAGATCCGGCCGGAGATCTTCGCCCGCGAGATCGCGCCGGCTCGCACGTTCGCCTTCATGGAGGACGTGCTGGAACTGCGCAAGCAGGGATACGCCCAGGGCGGAACCCTGGAGACGGCTCTGGTCATCGAGGATGGCAAGCTGGCCGGTGGACAGACGTTCCGTTTTCCCGACGAGATCGTACGCCACAAGTTGCTGGACCTGCTCGGGGACATCGCGCTGCTGGGCATGCCCATGCAGGGGCACGTTCGCGCACGCCGTTCCGGGCATGCCGCCAACGCGGCGTTTACCCGGATTCTCGCCAAGAGGGAGCAGCGGTCCAGCCGCATTTTCCCCCGGCGGAATCCCACGGATTTCGACATATCCGCCATTCTCGAGGTCATGCCCCACCGGTATCCATTCCTGCTGGTGGATCGAATTCTTGAGCTGGAACCCGAGAAGCGGATTGTTGGTTTGAAGAACGTCACGATCAACGAGCCCTTCTTCCAGGGGCATTTCCCCGGTCACCCCATCATGCCGGGCGTCCTGATCATCGAGGCGATGGCTCAGGCAGGTGGTGTTTTGTTATTAACAAGCGTTGACGACGCCCGTGGAAAGCTGGTCTACTTCGGGGGAATCGACAACGCACGCTTCCGTCGGCCGGCTCTGCCGGGGGACGTCTTGATCTTCGAATGCGAGATGATCAAGCGCCGGGGGCCGATTGCAAAGATGCGCGGAGTCGCGAGAGTGGGCGACGAGCTCGTCGCCGAAGCGGAACTCATGGCGAGCATGGTCGACGCCTGAGCATCGCTCAGCCAAGGAGGACACAGATCTTGGAGCCCATCAAGTTCAATCGACCCGCCGGTCCGCGCCCCGTGCGCGAAGCGGAGATCCATCCGACCGCGGTGGTCCACCCCGACGCCAAGCTCGGCGTCGATGTTCAGGTGGGTCCGCATGCCGTGGTGGGAGCCTCCGCGAGGATCGGCAACGGTTGCCTCATCGGGCCCTCGGCCGTCATCGACGGATCCGTGATTCTCGGCGACGAGTGCCAGGTCGGCCCGTCCGTGATGATCACCGGCAACACGACCATCGGTCGTGGCAACCGGTTCTTCCACGGCGCGTCCATCGGCAACGATCCTCAGGATCTCAAATTCCAGGGCGAGGAGACCTTCCTCGAGATCGGCGAGGAGAACGTCTTTCGCGAGTTCTGCACCGTGCACCTGGCGGCTGGCGAGGGCGAGAAGACCCGTGTGGGCAACAACAACCTGCTCATGGCCTACGTCCACATCGCCCACAACTGCGTGATTCACGACCGCGTGGTGCTGGCAAACGCCGTCAACATCGCCGGGCACGTGGAGGTGGAGAGTTTCGCCACCATCGGCGGCATGGTCCCCGTGCATCAGTTCGTCCGCATCGGCGCCTACAGCATGGTGGGGGGCGGAAGCCGCCTGCCTCAGGATGTCCCGCCCTACGTGCGCGTGGCCGGAAATCCCGTCGAGGTGTCCGGCATCAACAGCATCGGACTGAAGCGCCGCGGATTCTCCGACGAGGAACTGCTCAACATCAAGAAGGCCTACCGACTCCTCTACCGTTCGGGCCTGAACGTGCGCCAGGCGCTGGAGCGGATCGCTGGCGACTGCAAGCTGACGAAGAACATCGAGGAACTCATGGAGTTCATCCGCCGGTCCGAGCGGGGGATCGTGCGCTGATCGAGCGCCTGAACCGGGCCGGTCGATCCGGCCCGGCAAACCTCCACCGCGACGGAAAACCATGATCCGCCCTGCATCCCGATCCCCGCATCTCTTCCTCTCCTGTGGTGAGGCCAGTGGCGACCGCTACGGCGCGGCGCTGGTGGCTGCCTTGCGACGTGAATGCCCCGACATCCGGGTGAGCGCCCTCGGCGGACCTTCTCTCGCTGTTGCCGGCGCGGAACTGATCGAATCGTCCGAGGCCATCTCGGTGATGGGATTTGGCGAGGTCGTGGCCAATCTGCGACCCATCATGCGCGCCAGGCGCCGTGTCTGGCGCCACGTCGATGACAACGACATCGATCTCGTGGTCCCGGTGGATTTTCCCGGTTTCAACCTCAGCCTGGCCAAGCACGCGAGGAAACGCGGTATCCCGGTCTTCTTCGTGGTGCCGCCGCAGCTCTGGGCCTGGGGAGGCTGGCGTATCGGCAACCTGCGGCGGGACGTCGATCGCCTGGGGACCATCCTGCCCTTCGAACCCGAGTGGTTCTCCCAGCGCGGCGTGGACGTGGTGCATCTCGGTCACCCGCTCATGGAGGACTACGCCGGATACCCCTTCGAGGCCTCGCGGCGCGCTCGTGAGGAGCGGCTCCTGGATCCCGACCAGCCCATTGTGCTGGGATTGCTGCCGGGAAGCCGTCGACAGGAGATCGAACGCTTGCTGCCGGTCATGCGGGTGGCCGCCGGCATGATCCAGTCGTGGCTGGGACGGCGCCGGGTCCGGATCCTGGTCAGCAGCGTACCTGGCAGCGATGGCCGGCATACTGCCGAACTGGCCGGCGAGGGTTGCGAACTCGTCGACGAGCCCATGCCGGAACTGGTGGAGCGTCTCGACCTGGCGCTGGTCTGCAGCGGCACGGCCAGCCTGGAGGTAGCCCTGGCCGGAGTCCCGCACGCCCTGGCCTATCGTACGAGCAGTTTCAATTATGCCATCGCTCGCCGACTGGTGAACGTGCCCAATATCGGCCTGGCGAATCTGGTCCTCGGTCGCACCCTCGTGTCCGAGCACATCCAGTCCGATGCGGACCCCACCCACCTGGCCAACTCGCTACTCCGACTGCTCAATACTCCCGGCCAGCGCCGCGAGTTCTATCGCGGGTGCGCGGATCTGCGTCGGCGCTGTGGCGGGGCGGGCGTGTGGCGACGGGCCGCGAGGGCGATCCTGGCTCTCCTGGACGAACGTCAGGAGGCCTGAGGTGCTCCTGCAGCGCTTGAAGCTCCTGGTGGCGCCCCCGGTCTGGCGGCTGCTGGCGGGCAGCTGGCGCTGCAACGAGACACCGCTCGGGCCGCAGCCGGATCACGGGCCGGTCATCTTCGCCTGCTTGCACCGGGACATCCTGCCCGCCATCCGCTACTGCCGACCAGCGCAGCCGACGCTGCTGGTGAGCAAGAGCCCGGACGGCGCCATCCTGACCCGGACCCTGGCACGCAACGGCTTCGGGTTCGTGCGCGGGAGCACCGGCCATGACGGCAGGGAGGGCTTCGTGGGTCTCCTGCGGACCCTGCGCGGCGGGCGACATGTGGGCGTTGCCGTGGACGGCCCGCGAGGGCCTTTTGGTCACGTGCACGAAGGGGCGCTGCAACTCGCGCGGCGCAGCGGCGCGTCGATCCTGCCACTGACGGTGCATGCCAGCAGGAGCGTGCACCTGAACACCTGGGACCGCACGCTGGTGCCGGTGCCGGGAACCAGTTTCCAGGTGATCCCCGGATTGCCGGTCGCCATAGAAGCCGACGCCAATGACGACCAGCTGGCGACGGCCCGACGGATACTCGCCGAACGGCTGGGCGTGACGGGCGGGGGCTGCCATGGAGATTCTTGACCTTCGGTCCCACCTCGAGCGCCGGGTAGGATCGTACGGCGCGAGCGACGCGCCGCCGCACCTGCCGGCTCGCCTGGCGGGGCGGATCGCAGACTGGATGGCGGCACGGCGGGCAGCCCGGAGGCAGGTTCCCGTGGACGGGCCGCTGGTCGTATCGATCGGCAATCTGCGCGTCGGCGGCACTGGCAAGACGCCCGTGACCATGGCTCTGGCGAGCGACCTCGCCGAGCGGAATATCGCCGGCGTGATCCTCACCCGCGGATACGGTTCCACGACCTCCGGTCCGCTGGTGATCGAGGCCGACGATCCTCGCGGCGCGGACGAGGCCCGCCTCATGGCCGGGACCCTGGCCGCCAAACCGTGGTCGGTGGTCCAATCACGGCGCCGCGAATACGGGCTCGTCGCGGCCCTGTCCGTGGAGCCGACCCCGCGCGTCCTGATCGTGGAGGACGGTTTTCAGACCGGCGCGGTCGGCCGCCATTTCGACGTGCTCATCCTGGACGCCTGGACTCGGCAAGGCGACACGATCCGGCCCCGCACCGGGCCGGTCCTGCCGTTCGGGCCGTATCGTGAGACTGCGCGCGGAGCCGATCGAGCCCAGGTATGGCTGCTGGAGACCGGCGATCCGGGCCCGAGCCCGGAGGGCGGTCCGGCGGTGACCGGCTTCGCTCGCCGCCTGGAGATCCGGCCGGCGAGAGACGGCGTGGAGGAGCCCGGTGCGGCGACCTACGGGTTGCTCGGCGGTCTGGCGCGACCGGAGGGCTTCGAGGCGGCTTGCACAGAGGCGCTGGCGACGCCACCGGTCCTGGCCGTGCGATGCCGCGACCACAGCCCTTACGACCGGAAGCTCCTGGATCGGATCCTGGCCGCCGGCGGGACTTGCGGCGTCAACACCTGGATCACCACCGGCAAGGACTGGATCAAGCTCGCAGATTTCTGGCCGGCCGACGTTCCGGTGCTGCTGGCGGACCTCTCCCTGGACTGGACGGGACGCGAGACGCTCCCCGACCTGGTCGAGGAGCGTCTGAAGGTCCTGGGTGCCGGCAACCCTGAGATCTCGTCGTCGGTCACCACGGCGATGAAGTTCACGCGGACACCGGCCTCCATGGAGACCCGTTCGGTGCTGCCGCTTTCGTGGCCGTGGAACGTGAACCGTGCGTTCGCCTGGAACGACGGGATGTTTCCATTGTAGAGGTCCACGAACCAGGGAGCATTCTTCATATCGATTCCCACGAGCAAGATCGTGCTGAAGTTCTCTTCGTAGATGGGAACCCGGAGGTCGAATGCGCCGTCGGTGATGTTGTGGGCGGAGAGATCCGGAGCGCTGCCGCTGGTTTCCCAGACCACGTCGTAGCCGTCGACCTGGAACCAGCTGTAGGCGCCGTCCTCGGGGATCATGACCGTATTGCCGTAGGGCCGGGCGTGGAAGATGAGTTCCAGCATGTCGATGGGCTGGTAGTCGTCATCGCTGCCGACGATGTTGTCCGAACCGGCGTTCAAGAATGCCGAGATCACGGGGCCTCCGGCGTTGACCAGTTCGACGTCGCAGACCACGCGCTGCCAGTCGTTGCCGTCGGGATTGGCACAGCCTCCGACAGCCAGGATCAGGAGACCGACGATGGCGCTATACAAGGCTCGGGACTTCACGACTTCCCTCCCGGGGTTCGGCGTGCGGCCAAGGGTAGCCGGCACGGTCTTGGATCCGAGTATCTGACTGTTTATCGGCAAGCCAGGGGGCGACTTGACCGCGGATTCTTCAGGCCGCCGAGACAGTCCCGTGGTTCGTTGCAGAAATCGGGCCAGAACCAACCGCTGCAAGCGCATTGCCGATTCCCTGTGGCGGGTGTTATCGTGGCGGAACACCCCTGATACCGGTGGTAGAACCGGGACGAGGTCATGATCATGCGCCTGGAAGATGCCTGTCGGAGCCGTTGCCTGGTCGTCGGATCGGGAATCGCGGGCTTGCAGTTCGCCCTGCTGGCGGCGGACGACCGACCCGTGCGCATCGTGACCAAGAAGGACTCCAAGGAGAGCAACACCAACTACGCCCAGGGGGGGATTGCGGCCGTTCTCTCGCCCCTTGACGATTTCGAACTTCACGTCCAGGACACCCTCATCGCGGGCGACGGCCTGTGCCACGAGAGTGTGGTCCGTCGCATGGTGGAGGCGGGCCCACGCCTCATCGAACGCCTGCTGGCCGCTGGCGCCGACTTCCAGCGGGAGGACCGGCAGCAGGGTTCGGCGTTCAATCTCGGCCGCGAGGGCGGACATTCCCGGCGGCGGATTCTCCACAGCAAGGATCTCACCGGCCGCATGCTCGAGACGACCCTACTCGAACGGTGCCAGGAACATCCGGAGATCACCATCGACGAGGACCATCTGGGGGTGGATCTGATCCACGGTCACGAGGCCGGCCTGACCGGTGAGCATGCCGACCGGGTCGTCGGTTGCTGGGTCCTCGACCGACGCAATCAGACGCGGTGTCCGTACCTGTCCGACGTGGTGGTCCTGGCCACGGGGGGCTGCGGCAAGGTTTACTCCTATACGAGCAATCCAGACATCGCCACTGGCGACGGTCTGGCCATGGCCTATCGGGCCGGGGCGCGGCTGGCGAACCTCGAGTTCGTTCAGTTCCATCCCACGTGCCTCTTCCACCCCGAGGCCAAGAGCTTCCTGATCAGCGAGGCGGTGCGCGGCGAGGGCGCCCATCTGATCAACCGTCGCGGTGAGCGGTTCATGAGCCGCTACCACCCCGCGGAGGAGCTGGCGCCGCGAGATTCGGTGGCCCGGGGCATCGACTCTGAGTTGAAGCTCAGCGGCGATCCCAACGTGTTCCTCGACCTGCAGCATCTGGAGCGCAAGAAGGTCGAAGCGCGTTTCCCGCATCTGGTCTCCACGTGCCGTCTCTTCGGTATCGATCTCGCCGGCGAACCGGTGCCCGTGGTGCCGGCGGCGCACTACATGTGCGGCGGCATCGCAGTGGACGAGCACGGACGCGCCAGTCTGCCCGGCCTCTACGTGGTAGGTGAGGCGGCGTTCACCGGTGTGCACGGCGCCAACCGACTGGCGAGCAACTCGCTGCTCGAGGCGGTCTACCTGGCCGAGGCGGTGGCGGAGGCCATTCCGGACGAGCCGCGGGCGGTGTCCGAGGCGGGCATGGGGCGGCCGCCCCTCGATCCGTTCGCTCGCCAGGGCGACGCCCCCGAACCCATGATCCTCGAGCACGACTGGAACGCGGTCCGCCGAGTGATGTGGGACTACGTGGGCATCGTGCGCGACCGCGTGCGGCTGGACGTGGCGCTTTCTCGACTGCGGACGATCCGGGCCACGGTGGAGGAGACCTTCGCCAACCGGGTCGTGGTTCCCGAACTCGTGGAACTGCGGAACATCGGCCTGCTCGCCGAGCTCATCGTGCTGTGCGCCCGCGCGCGCCGCGAGAGCCGCGGCCTGCACTACGATCTCGACCATCCGGGCAAGCTCGACGGTCCGCCGGCCGACACGATCATCGCCCGTGATCTTCCCGCCGCCGGCGAGATCGCCTGGTGCGAGACGGATCCGGAAGAGACCCCATCGTGACGCCATGCGTGGACCGACCCTGGTTCGAGACGGCGTTCGGTGAGCACTACCCCGAGATCTACGCGCACCGTGACGCCCTGGAAGCCCGCCGCTGCCTCGATCTGTTGCCGCGGCTGGCTTCCCTGGGCGCCGGCCCGGTCCTCGATCTCGGTTGTGGGCAGGGCCGACACCTGCCGCTCCTGGCCGACGGTGGCCTTGCGCCTGTGGGAGTCGATCTTTCGGAACCGTTGCTGAGGCGAGCGCGACGCGAAGGGCCGGAACAGCCCCTGCTGCGAGCGGACATGAGGGCGATTCCGCTGCGATCCCGGTCATGTAGCGCGGTGCTCTCGCTGTTCACGGCGTTCGGCTACTTCGGGGCCTTCGACGATCACTTGCCGGTGGTGACCGAGATCGCCCGCGTGCTGCAGCCCGGCGGTCACTGGTACCTCGACTTCCTGAACAGCCGGCGCGTGGCCGATGACCTGGCCGCCCTACCGGCGCCGCGGGAACGCATCCTGGACGATGTGGTGGTGCGCGAGGAACGACGACTGGCTCATGGTCCGCTCCGGGCGGTCAAGACCGTATCGATCCTGCCCCGACCGGGCCGCGAGGAGGCGGCGGCGACCGTGGGGATCGGACCGGCCGGGCTCCGTTACCGGGAGGAAGTGACCCTGTTCTCCCTCGACGAATTCGATGACCTGGCCGCCCGCGCCGGCCTGGCGCGCGTGGCCGCTGCCGGCGACTACGACGGTTCGCCGCTCGACAGTGCGACCGGCGACCGCTGGATGCTGGTTTATCGACGCCCCACCTGCGGAAAGGACATCTCATGATCGGCGTTCAGACCGGCGCCGGCCTTGTCGGCCATGCCGATTTCGGTCCGCTGTTCCGCCACTGGCTCGAATCGGCCTCGGGCATCGGTGGCGCGACGAGTGAACTGGAAGCCTTCTACACCCTGTCCGACGCGCGCCCGGCCACCGACCGAGTCTGGTCCTGCGATGCCTGGCGGGAACCGTGGCTCCAGTCGCTGCTGGGCGACCTGCCGGACGATGCCGCCCGCGAGCGCGCCCTCGGAGATGTTGCCGCACTGGTGGCCGGCGATGCGGACGTGGTGATCACCGGACAGCAACCGGGATTTCTCGGCGGTCCGCTCTACACCCTCTACAAGGTGGCTGCCACGGTGGTTCTCGCCGAGGTGCGCACGGCGGCGGGGCGACCCACGATTCCGGTGTTCTGGTCGGGCGATGACGACGACGATCTGCGCGAGGCGCTTCAACCGGTGATCTGGGATCCGGAACTGGGGGTGTTGCTGCGACACGAGGCTCACGGTCGGCGGGGACTGGGCAACGATCGCATGGTCGGAGCGCTTTCGGCGGGCGACATCGCGTCGGGGGCCGCAAGCTGGCTGGACACCATGGCTGGACGCAATGCCCTTGCCGGTGACCTGGCGGGTTTGTGGCGTTCGGCCGTCGAGCAAGGCGACGACTGGAGCAGCCTGCAGCGGCGGGCGATGTTGCGGTTCTTCCGAGGACGCGGACTGCTGGTGGTCCACGGCAGGGATCCATTGCTGCACGGGGCGGCCGAGCCGATCTATCAGCAACTGTGGACGCGGCGGGATGCTCTTCGCGACGCGGCGCGCCATGGCGGCGCTCAGCTCACGGCGAGCGGGTACTCGGCGGCCGTCACCGAGCCGAGCATTCAGCGATTCCTGCACCTCGGGCGCGACGGGCGTCGGCAACCGCTTGCGGCCGAGCACAAGGGGCAACTGCCACCGGCTTCGGACCTGCGGCCGGGAGTGGTGGCTCGGTCACTGGTCCAGGATTGGCTGTTTCAGCCTGCCGGCGTGGTGGTCGGTCCGGGCGAGGTTGCTTACCTCAAGCAGCTGCGTCCGGTTTACGAGGCATTCGGTCTCCCGCGCGCGCCTCTCCTGCCGCGGCTCTTCGCGCAACTGGGTCCGGCCGGACACGGAGCGTTCCGGACCTGGGCCCTCGGGGTGGCCGGCCGGGAGGAGCGCGTGGCCGGCGATCACGTGGGCCACGCGGCGGCACGGGTGGCGTCGTCGGCGCGGAGCGAGTTGCTGGCCGTGCTACGGGCGGAGGGCGGTGTGGCGACCGATCGTGTGGATGCGCTGGCGGACCAGGTGCAGCGCCGGTGGACCCGACATCTGGAGGGGGTGGTGCGCCGTGAGCATCGCCGTCGACGCGACGATCCGGGAGCGGGACAGGCGGCCTGGTTGCGCCCCGACACCCGTCGCCAAGAGCGGGCTCTGGCCGCCTTCGCGGCTGCAGCGTTGTGGGGCGACGAGTTTCCCGAGGCGCTGGCCCACGCCAGCCGCCGGTATTTTGACGCCGGCCTGGACAACGACTGGCGGGAGTTCCTGCTCACCGTACCCGAACCCTGATCTGCGAACGCGAGGCGACGAATCATGGCGACCCCCGACTGCGACCTGCTCGTGATCAGTCCTCATACCGACGATGTCGAGATCGCACTTGGCGGCACCTTGCGCACCCTGGCCGACCGCGGTCGTGGGGTCTGGGCCTGCGACCTGACCCGGGGCGAACTGGCCTCCAACGCCGATCCGGACGAGCGTTGGGGTGAAGCGGCCAGGGCCAGTGGCATCCTCGGGCTGACGGGCCGGCTGCAACTGTCGCTGCCGGATGGATTCATCAATGCCACCGACCGCACCCAGGTGACGGCCGTGGTCTGGGTCCTCCGCCGACTGCAACCGCGATGGGTACTGACCGCGCCCGAGGCGCGCCGCCATCCCGATCATCTGGCGACGCCCGATCTCGTGAGGCGGGCGGTGTTCCTGGCGCGGTTGCGTAACCTGACGTCGCCGGAACCCGACGCTCGCTGGTGGGGCGAGCGTCCCGTCTGCGACTGTGCTGCAACCTGGATTCCGGAGGTCGTCGGCGATACCTGCCTGGACGATGCGGCGCCCGATCTCTTCTTCGACATCACATCGGCCTGGGAGGCCAAGTTGGCAGCTCTCGATTGTTACGAAAGCCAGTTCCGGCGCGACGGCGATCGCCATCCCACCGCCATCAACGATCCCGACTTCCGCATCCGTCTCGACGACCGGGCGCGGCACTGGGGCCGCCGAGCCGGGGTGGATCGCGCCGAGGCGTTGAGTCTTCGCGGCCGGCCCGTGCTCGGTGATCTGCCTTCGGAGCGCTGGGCATGAAGCGGCTGCCTCGCATCGGCATCACCTGTTATCCCAGCCAGGGCGGCAGTGGCATCGTGGCCACCGAACTGGGGCTGAATCTGGCGCGCAGCGGCTACTCGGTCCACTTCATCTGCGCCGGTCTGCCCCTGCGTCTACGTCACTACCGTGAAAATGTCTTCTATCATGAGGTGGAGGTGGTCGACTATCCGGTGTTCCAGTACCCGCCCTATACCTTGAGCCTGGCCACGGCCATGGCTGAGACCGCCATCGAGCACGCGCTGGACATTCTTCACGTGCACTACGCCATTCCGCACGCGGCCAGCGGCTACCTGGCGCGGCAGATGGTCGGCCCCGACCGGTTGAAGCTCATCACCACCCTCCACGGAACCGACATCACCCTCGTGGGGCAGGAGCCGGGGTTTTTCCGCATGACCCGGTTCCTCATCGAACAGTCCGATGCGGTCACCGCCGTGAGCACGTTCCTGGCCCGCGAGACTCGCGATGTGTTCGGCGTGAAGCGACCGGTTACGGTGATCCCCAACTTCGTGGATACCCGCCAGTTCCGGCCCCTCGATCTTCCGGACGCCCGGTCACGCTACGCTCGCGAAGGCGAGTCCCTCATCGTCCACGCTTCCAACTTCCGGGAGGTCAAGAACCTGCCGGCGGTGGTGGACGTGTTTGCCGCCGTGGCCGCCGAGCGTCCCGCCCGACTGCTACTTCTCGGTGACGGGCCGGAGCGCGAGCCGGCCCTGGCACGACTTCGCGAGAAGGGGCTCGCCGATCAGGTCGAGGCGCCGGGTCTGGTGGAGGATCTCGGCGAGGTGCTGCCGCTGGCGGATCTGATGTTGCTCCCGTCGCGTCACGAGAGCTTTGGCCTGGTGGCGCTGGAGGCCATGTCCTGCGGCGTGCCGGTGATCGCCACCGATCGCGGCGGCACCGACGAGTTCATCGACGACGGCGTCAACGGATACCTCCGCGACCCGGACGACGTGTCGGGTATGGCCGCCGCGGCGCTCACCGTACTCGCGGATCCCGGACTGCACCGGCACCTGCGTGAGGAGGCCCGCCGTGATGCCGTCGAAACATTCGGCTCCCGATGTGTGTTGAAGCGCTACGTCGAGCTCTACGACCAGGTCCTGGCGCCCGACGGGCTCTCCACACCCGGCCGCACTACCGGTTGACAGTATCCGGGCGGGACGTGACATTGTATTCAGGAACCGCTCCCGAGCCGGGACTGGCCCGCATCCCCAGGGAAGGGGACTTTCATGACCGAACCGCGTGATTTCCTGTTGCAGATCGAGAGCATCGCGGAGACCCACGGGTCCTTCCGGCCGGAAGCTTATCGATTCGTGCTGGAAGCCCTGGAGCGGGCCATGGTCGATCGGGTCCAACCGGCGCACGTCTCGGGCGAGATCCTGCTGGACAGCATCAAGGATCTGGGCCGGGATCGATTCGGCATCATGGCCACCGACGTCTTCGCTGCCTGGGGCGTGCGTTCCACGCTGGATTTCGGCCGTTGCGTCTTCCACATGGTGGACGACGGCCTCCTGAACAAGCGTGACGAAGACTCGCTCCGGGACTTCATCGACAAGTTCGATTTCCGACAGGCCTTCGAGGAGGACTATTTCCTCGGCAAGGCCTGATCTCAGGCCGCAGACTTTCGCGGTGCTGGAACCTTTTCCGGTACTGCTCGTTCGGACCAAAGACCTGACGACCGAATCGCGCGCCGGGCCATGGAGGGCCCGCGACATGGTCGACCGACGGTCGATAAGAGGGCCAAGGAGGACCCATGCCCGCCACAGTTATGCTTGCCACAGTCATGCTCGCCAATCTTGGCACATCCGAACTCGTTGGCCTCCTGGCCGACATGACCTTCTTCGGCAAGTTCATCTTGCTGGTTCTCCTGGTCCTCTCGGTGATCTCGTGGGCCGTGGTGGTGGAGAAGGGGCGCCTCCTGGCGCGCATCCGCACCGGTCACATGCAGTTCTGGGATCGCGTGGAGGACTGGCTGGACAATCGGACGTCCGCAGACGACCTCCGCCGCTGGTGCGAGGACCGCCCGGATCTGCCCCTCGCCAATCAGTACGTCGAGACCCACAACCTGTCCGACGCGCCGGCGGTCAGGCGCGCCAGCGAGCGCATCTCCTACCTGGAGATCGAGCGTCTCGAACGCTACCTGATGCTGCTCTCGACGGCGGTGACCATCTCGCCGTTCCTCGGTCTCATGGGTACGGTCTGGGGCATCATGACCAGTTTCTGGGACATGGCCTCGCTCCAGAGCGCCAATCTCACGGTGGTGGCGCCGGGTATCGCCGAGGCCCTCATCACCACCATCGCCGGTCTGGCCACGGCCATTCCGGCCGTGATCTTCTACAACTCGCTCGTGCGTAAGATCGACCTTCTGGCCAACGAGATGGAGCGCCTGCGCACCATTCTCGAGGAGCGGGCCGGCGGCGGTCGCGGCGAGGTCGATCCGGGCCAGCGTGACTTCGCATCGCGACCGGATCTGCACGATAAGGAACGAATCTGATGCGCCGCAAGTCCTCGTTCCAGGGCATGGCCAGCATCAACATCACCTCGCTGGTGGACGTTACGCTCTGCCTGCTCATCATCTTCATGTTGACCGCGCCCTACATCCAGGGCGGCGTGGAGGTGGATCTTCCCGAGGCCAACACGCGGCAGCAACTGGTCAAGGAGGGGCCGGTGATCAGTATCACCGAGAACCGCCAGATCTACTTCCAGGAGGATCCCGTCACCATGGACGAGATGGTGGAGCGGTTGGCGCCGTTCCTGCCGGACAAGGAAACCGTGCCGGTCTACCTGCGCAGCGACGAGGAGATCCCCTACGGATTCGTACTCAAGGTCATGGCTGCGGTGGAGAGAGCCGGGTTCGTGAACCTCTCGCTCGTCGCCGACCCGGAGAGTTGACCGCATGAATCGCGGACTTCCCTGGAGCGTGATCCTTCACCTGGTGGCACTGGGCGCTCTTGCCGCCTGGGGTGGGCACGTGCCGCAACCGCCCCTCGAGCCGCAGCGCGTGATGAAGGTGCAACTCGCGCGCATGCCCGAGGCGCAGCCACAGGTGAGTCAGCCGGCGGCCGAACTGGAACCGGAACCGGTGATCCCGGAAGTGGATCCCACGCCGCAACCGCCGCCGAAGGAAACGGTGCTGCCGGAAAAGCAAGTCCCGAAGGAGATCGAGAAGAAGACCGAGGCGCCGCCCAAGGCTGAACCCGATCCCGTGCCGGTGAAACCGGATCCGGAACCGCAGGCGCCGCCCGAAGACGCCCCTGATTCAGATTCGCCGCCGGTGGCCAGCGGCCCGGCGTCGGTGTCCAAGACCGATGTGGATTTCCCCTTCGCCTGGTACCTCAACTCGGTGGAGGGCATCATCGCCCGCAACTGGCGGCCGCGGCAGCTGGGTTTCCGTGAGGGATCGAGTCGTTACTGTGTGGTCCACTTCATGATCGGGCGCGGCGGGCAGATCTCACAGGTGACCCTGGTGCGTTCGAGCGGCGTGTCGCTGTTCGACCGCGAGTCCCTGCGGGCAGTCAAGGCAACGCACCTTCAGGCACTTCCGGCCAAGTTTCCCCACCGGGCTCTTGGCGTGACATTCGTCTTCACACTCGAATCGGGAATCTAGCCGCTATGCGATCCTTGCTCCATGCCATCGTCCTCTGCGGCCTGATCCTCGCGCCCGTAGCCTGGGCCCAGGGCGTGCCCGACGTCACCCTGCAGGCCACCCAGACCGCATTCGCCAAGATCGACATCCTGATCGGCACCCTCGACGTACTCTCCGGCGGCATGCCCGCTGTCGACTCTGCCTCGCTGCTGGAGACCACCATCGCGCGCGACCTCGAGTTCAGCGGATTGTTCCGCGTGGGTTTGCTCGAGAGTCAGGCCGCCCGTGACAGCCTCAACCTGGAGTTCGCCATCCGCGGACAGGTGGAGGGTCCGGTCCGCGATGCCCAGCAGACCGGCGGCGACCAGCCCACCACCATCAGCCTGGACCTGGTGACCCACGCCGGTGGCCAGCTCATGCTCAACAAGCGGTATCGGCCCCTGCCCGAGCAGACGACGGCCACGGCGCATCACTTCGCCAACCAGGTGGTGGAGATGCTCACCGGGGAGCCCGGCATCGCGCTCACTCGCGTCGTGTTCTCCCGCGGATCGGGTGATCGCCGCGATCTCTACGCCGTGGACTACGACGGGGAGAATCTCCTGCGCTTGACGGCCAACCGCACGCTCAACCTGTGCCCGGCCTGGAAGCCCGACGGTTCGGAGATCGCCTTCACCAGCTACAACAGTGGCATGCAGGGGCTGTACAGCCTGGCCACGGCCACGGGCAAGGTCCGCAAGGTCATCCAGCAGGACGGTTTGAACCTGGGGGCCAACTGGCATCCCGACGGCACGGAAATCCTGGTCTCCCTCTCGCGCGGTGGCGATCCGGAGATCTACCGAGTGGCGCCAGATGGCGAGATCCTGCGCCGCCTGACCGCCATGCAGTCCATCGAGATCAGCCCGTGCTGGGATCCGGCCGGCCGGGATCTGGTTTTTACCAGTGACAGGACGGGCACGCCTCAGTTATATATCGTCGACGGCGACGGGGCGGGACGCCGGCGACTCACATTCGAGGGTCGGTACAACGATTCCGCTGACTGGTCGCCGGACGGCGAGCGTATCGTGTACGCCACTCGGCAAGACGAATACACCCAGCTGGTCCTGATCCGCGCCACCGGCGAAGACCGTCGGTTGCTCACCGACGCGCGCTGGCGCAATTGCGAGGATCCGAGCTGGGCGCCTGATGGTCGCCACATAGTCTTTGCGTCGGATCGCAACGGCACCTTCAAGCTCTACGTGATGGACGTCGTCGAGGGCGACGCTCGTCAGTTGACGTTCGGCGACGAGCCGGACATCACCCCGGCCTGGTCCCGCCAATAGGGATCGGTGCTACTCAAGGAGTCGAGGGAACGATGATGGGTATCGGTCAGAACACTCGCAAGATGCTCACCCTGCTCGGTATGGTGGCCCTCGTGGCTGCTCTCGCGCTCACCACCGGTTGTGGCGGCTCGGACGACGCTGACGTGGAGACCGACCCCGAGGCTGCCATGGACGGCGCCGGCGATGCCGTGGAAACGGTGCCCGAGCCGGTCACGCCCGAGGAGCCCGTGGAGGCGGTGCCGGCGCCGGACTACAGCGCCATGCAACCGGCCGAATTCGGGGTCGAGGACATCTTCTTCGCATTCGATCAGTACGATCTGGACGACATCGCCATGGCCTCGCTGGCTCGCGACGCGCGCATCCTTCGGGAGCATCCCGAGGTGATCGTGCTGGTCGAGGGTCACACTGACGAGCGTGGCACCGTGGAGTACAACCTGGCACTCGGCGAACGTCGGGCGCTGGCCGTCCGCGACTACCTCGTGAGCCTGGGCGTGTCCACGAGTCGTCTGCGCGTCACGAGCTACGGCGAGAGCCGTCCGTTCGCGCTGGGCAGTAACGAGACCGCCTGGGCCAAGAATCGGCGCGCGCACTTCGCGCGTCCCTAGCCCGGGAGGTCCGTGTTGCGGTTGCCCAACTTCGGCCAGGCCGGCGCCGTCTTCGTGACGGTGGCCGGCCTCGGGCTGTTCGTCGGATGCGCACCTCAGCTCAACCGCATCGAGCTGGCGGTCCAGGAGAATCACGACGAGCTGGCAGAGATGCGAGCCGAGAACCGTCGCTTGCAGCAGGACATGGCCGCGCTGGCCCAGCTCCTGCGGCTGGAATCCGAGTCGGGCGATCAGACCAACGCCCAGCGCTACGCCATGCTCGGCACGGTGTCCATGCAGCTGCAGCAGCTCATGCACAAGCTCGACGACAACGCCGCCTACATGCGCGAGCTGTCGGCGCGAGTCGATCTGCTGGCCACCCGCAGCGGGATCCCCACCCTGGGCGAGTACAAGGCGCCCGAAGCCCAGACCGAGGGTGTGGCGGCGTTGCCGGAAGAGGGGCGGTCCATCTATCAGGCCGCCCAGCTCGATCGCAGCCGGGGCAACGTCGAGCTGGCTCGCGAGGGATTTCGCGAGTTCCTCGATCGCTACGGTAACAGTGAGCTCGGCGACGACGCTCGATACTGGCTGGGCGACCTGGCTTACGGCGAACAGGACTGGCAGGACGCCAGCGATCAGTTCGAGCGACTCCTCCTCGATCACCCCAGCACGCCGTGGGCGGCCGCGTCGCTGCTGAAGCGCGGCTACAGTCTGCGGGAACTCGATCGCGACCAGGAGGCCAGAGCAGTGTTCCAGCGCCTGGTGGACGAGTATCCCGATTCCAACGAGGCCGCTCTCATCCGCGATCAGGTCGAATAGCCTCGAATCCGTCCCGAAAGAGCGCGCCGGACCCGGTTCCGGCGCGCTTCTGCTTGCCTCCGGCCGACTCGTTTGTCACCTTTGCGCCGATACGTGAATCCGCCCGTGATCCCGATCCTGCCAAGGAGGCAACCATGGCCGACGCCATCGTCAATGTGCCCATCCCGGAGAACGAGCCGGTCCTCGGCTACGCTCCCGGTTCCCCGGAGAAGAAGGCTCTCAAGGCTGCCCTGAAGACCGTCGGCAGCAAGCAGATCGAGATCCCGCTGATCATCGGCGGCCAGGAAGTCCGCACCGGCAAGATCGGCAAGTGCGTGGTGCCGCACAATCACAAGAAGGTGCTGGCGACCTACCACCAGGCCGGACCCGCCGAGGTGAAGCAGGCCATCCAGGCCGCCCAGAAGGCCAAGGCCGAGTGGGCCGCCATGCCCTGGCAGCAGCGCGCCGCGGTTCTCCTGAAGGCGTCCGAACTGCTGGCCGGTCCGTGGCGCCAGACCATCAACGCCGCCACCATGCTTAATCAGAGCAAAACCCCGGTACAGGCCGAGATCGACGCCGCCTGCGAACTCATCGACTTCTGGCGCTTCAACCCCTACTACTACGAGCAGATCATCAGCGACCAGCCGCCCTACAGCCCCACGGGCATGTGGAACATGGTGGAGCAGCGCCCCCTCGACGGCTTCGTGTTCTCGGTGACGCCGTTCAATTTCACGTCCATCGCCGGCAACCTGCCCACCGCCCCGGCGCTCTGTGGCAACACCAACGTGTGGAAGCCCGCCTCGAGCACGGTCTTCAGCAACTACTTCGTCATGAAGTTGCTGGAAGAGGCCGGCATGCCTCCCGGCGTGATCAACTTCGTTCCCGGCCGCGGCGCCGACGTGGGCAACCCCGTCATGGCGAGCAAGTACCTCGGCGGCGTGCACTTCACCGGCTCGACGGCCGTATTCCAGGACATGTGGCGCGTGGTGGGCCGCAACATCAAGCGCTACGGCCAGTACCCGCGCATCGTGGGCGAGACCGGCGGCAAGGACTTCGTCTTCGCCCACGCCTCGGCGGACGTGGACGCGCTCGTCGTGGCGCTCGTGCGCGGCGCCTTCGAGTTCCAGGGCCAGAAGTGCTCGGCCGCGAGTCGCGCCTTCATCCCGTCGTCGCTGTGGAAAGAGGTCAAGCGCAAGCTGCTGGCCATGATCAAGACCATCAAGATGGGCGACCCCACCGACTTCACGAACTTCATGGGCGCGGTCATCGACAAGCCCGCGTACGAGAGCATCAAGGGCTACATCGATCGCGCGAGGAAGGCCAAGGGCCAGGCCAAGATCATCTGCGGCGGAAAATGCACGGCGACCACCGGCTACTTCATCGAGCCCACGGTCATCGAGTGCACCGATCCCTCCTACGAGAGCATCGTGGAGGAGATCTTCGGCCCGGTGCTGAGCGTGTTCGTGTACGAGGAGAAGGACCTCAAGAAGACCCTCGCCATGGTGGACAAGGCCAGTGCCTACGCGCTCACCGGCGCGGTGTTTGCCCAGGACCGGCGGGCCATCGTCCAGATCAAGGACGCGTTGCAGGGCACGGCCGGGAACTTCTACATCAACGACAAGCCCACGGGCGCCGTGGTGGGGCAGCAGCCGTTCGGCGGTTCCCGCGCTTCGGGCACCAACGACAAGGCCGGCAGCTATCTCAACCTGGTGCGGTGGATGAGCCCGCGGACGGTGAAGGAGACCTTCGATCCGCCGAAGGCCTACCAGTACCCGCACATGGGGCAGAAGTAGAGGCCCGATCGTAGGTCGATTCGGTGCAGGGCGGTCCTTCGGGGCCGCCCTGTTTGCGTCACGCACGCACGCCGGGATCCGGGCCGGTTCGGTGAGATTCGCGATGTGGGGGAGATAGTTGGTGCCGGAGGAGGGGCTCGAACCCTCACGTCCAAAAAGGACACAGGATTTTGAGTCCAGCGCGTCTACCAGTTCCGCCACTCCGGCACCGGAGCTTGGAGAACGGGCATGGTAGGGCCGGGGTTGGCGGAAGTCAAGCCAGGGCCATGGCTTGGGGAGGACGAAATGGCATCGGACGTTTGACATCCGGCGACGGGGTGCTATATTGCGTCGCTCAGGTGGGGCCATAGCTCAGCTGGGAGAGCGCTTGACTGGCAGTCAAGAGGTCAGGGGTTCAATCCCCCTTGGCTCCACCAACAAAAATCTAAGAGAGTCAACGGGTTGCGAAAGCAGCCCGTTTTCTCGTTATAGCTGTCTACGGTGCGGGTAACGAGCTGGGTAACAAACGATAAGCGTTGTTGTGGAATATCGAAGCGCGAGTCGCCGTGTTTTAACGTATTACGTTCGATGTAGTGCAGCTTGTGGGGTAGAGCTCTTGGTGGGCAGGGGCATCTAGGGGCTGTATTCGAGCGCTAGTGTGAAAACTACAGAGAGCTGGGGTGAAGAGGGATGCGGCGACGAAGCAGGTCACACCAACTCGAATTGGAGTCTAGAAGTGCACTTCTTGCGGTCCTGGCGCCGTTAGGCTGGACTCTAGAAGATGTGGTCAATGACGACGGGCTCGACGAGAGGGTTTGAGGTCTTTGACCCAGATGGGGGAGCAACTGGATTCCCGTTTATATCCAACTGAAAGCGACTGACATATCCCAGAGATCACACAAGTAATCTATTGACAAAGTGACACGGTGGCACTACAAGGTAACACTATGTCACAAAGTAAGCAGTCGAAGTCTCCCTTGCGCGTGAGCCCGCAACCGACGCCGCCCACGATCACCAAGTCCGCGCGCACGCGTGCAGCCATTCTGAATGCGACGATGGATTTTGTCTGGACGCACCCATTTCGCGACCTGACCGTCGGCTCGCTGATGGCTTCGACTGATGTGGGTCGCTCGGCGTTCTACAAGCATTTCACGGGCCTTTACGAGGTGATGGAGACCCTAATGGAAATGTTGCAGGGCGGAATCGTCGACGCTACCGAACACTGGTATACGGGTGTCGGCGATCCCACGGCCCTGTTGCAGAAGGGCCTCGCCGGGCTGGTGAGTGTCGGTTACGAACAAGGCCCCCTCTTGCGGTCCATGGTCGAAGCGGCCACGACCGACGAGCGTTTTGAAGCAATCTGGAACCGGTTCATGGAGAGTTTCGACAATACGGTTACCGAGCGCATCGAAGCCGACCAAGCGCAGGGCCTTATTGCGGATTTCGATGCACGCCCGGTCGCAATCGCGCTCAATCGTCTCAATGCCTACACGCTCATCCAAGAGTTCGGACATCACCCGAGGAGCGAGCCGCAACCGGTGCTGGAGGCGTTGGCTCGGATTTGGATCTCCACGCTATATGGCACCGACCGGTTCGGTGAAAAGTCCTCGACGCTGGTTCGCACATGAGTCAGGGAACGCGGCAACGACACACAAGAATGATGATCCCTGAGAAGGCTCTGTGAGAAGACCGAAACCTGATTGAAGAGGAGAGAGAAGAATGAAGAAACGGTTTTCAGGAATCGGTTAGATGTCGTTGTCGATGCTGCTATTGCTGAGCGTACCGACTCGCTGACCGTGAATTCCGAGGTCTTGGCAGGGCTTCATCGTTCGACTTCGTAGCGCCCTACGAGTCCATTTCGCGCTACGGCGACTGAATCGCTTCATGTTCGACGGGATAGAAGGTTCGAGTCCAACATGCCGGGAGCGAAACACATGAAATTGACACCGCCTCCGCTGTTGCTGGCTCTTCTCTTGTGTATCGGGCTCCTGGCAGCGTGCGCTGATGAAGCGAAAGAGGTTGACGATCCCTCGAGCAACGTCTCTGCCGAGCAGGACCCAACGCCCTTGTGGGCGAACCTCCCGGAGACGATCTCGCCTCAATGGGGCGCGTTCTTCTCCAAGAAGGGTCAAGGCCGCGAAACGCCGATGCCTGCCCCGGATGACCTCGAGGGTTGGAAAGCCGTGCAGGCCGCCAACGACGAGGCGAAGGAAGCCGCGGCGGACGAGAAGGCCGCCGCGTTTGGCGTGACCTACGAGGAAAGCGAGATCGCCGGCATTCCCGTGGTCGAGGTGACGCCTTCGGAACTTGCTAGCACGGACAAGATCGCAGTCTACACGCACGGTGGCGCCTACGTGCTGAACTCGGCCAAGGCCGTGATCGAGTCGGCAATGTTCTTCGCCGCCGAAACCGGGCTGCGCGTCATTGCGGTGGACTACACGCTGGCGCCGCATTCCAGATGGCAGGAGACGACCGACGAGATCATCAGAGTCTTCAAGGCGCTGGCCGAGCAGGGCTACACGGCCGACGACATCGTACTTTATGGTGACTCCGCGGGCGGTGGCCTCGCGGCGGGTGTCACGCTCAAAATGCGCGACCTAGGCATGGAGATGCCCGCGGCGCTCGTGCTGTGGTCTCCCTGGGCGGATATCTCCGAGACTGGTGACACTTACGTCACGCTTCGCGATGCCGAGCCATATTACACCTATGAACACGTTCTTGGACCTTCGGCACTGGCGTACGCTGATGCCGAAGATCACAAGAACCCCTACGTCTCCCCCGTGTACGGCGACTTCAAGCAGGGCTTTCCGCCAACCTTGATTCAGGGCGGTACGAAAGAGATCTTCCTCAGCAACTTCGTCCGTCTCTATCAGGCGCTCGATCAGGCGGGTCAGACGGTGAAGCTCGATATTTACGAGGGCATGCCCCACGTGTTCGTGCCGTCACTCCCGGAGACCGCTGAGTCGCAGGCTGCTATTGCCAAAGTCTGCGATTGGGTATCCCAACACTTACTCGACGATTGAGGTGATTCCTCGTTAGGAGATGCTCGTGCGACGAAACGAAGACGTCGTTAGCCCTGTGCCGAGTGCTTCAGGAACAGCGCGCGCAATCCGCCGCGGAAACCATTTCCGGGAGATCCTCATGACGAAATACCTGACACTGGGATCCATGCTCATACTGGCCTTTGCGTCCCCGACCGCGGCGGCACCCTCGCCCACGCTGGAGAAGCCCAGGCTCGTTCTCCAGATCACGGTTGACCAGTTCCGAGGAGACCTGCCGACGCGCTACGCAGACCGGCTCGGCGAGGGCGGTCTGCGCTATCTGCTCGAAGAGGGTATTCACTACAACAACGCGCATCATGACCATGCGAACACGGAGACCATCGTCGGCCACGTGACCCTGGCCACCGGCGCACACCCCGCGGCCCACGGGATGATCGGCAACATCTGGTTCGACCGCACGACCGGCGTCACGACCTACAACATCGAGGATCCCGACTATCGCCTTCTGACCGAGGGTGCCGATGTGGATGCCGATATCGAGATCGACCCCACTCAAAAAGCTGCCACCAGCGACGGCCGCTCGCCGATGGCGATACTGACAACCACGTTTTCCGACGAGCTGGCCTCGCTCACTGCCGGAAGAGCCAAGATTTTCGGCGTCTCGGTCAAGGATCGTGGAGCGGTTTCGATGGCGGGTCATACCGGCAAGGCCTTCTGGTTCTCCAAGGCGACGAACCAATTCGTGACGAGCAGCTACTATTACGACGAGTACCCCCAGTGGGTGGCGGACTGGAACGCCAGGATGCTCCCCGACAGCTACGCCAACACCGCTTGGGAGCTCCTACACCCGATCGACACCTATCTCTTCGGCGATCGCGACGATCAGGAGTGGGAAGCCGTACTCGGCAGCTATGGTCGAACCTTTCCGCACGAGTTCACGACGCCCGAGAATCCCTATTTCTCGACCTTCCTCACGATCAGCCCCGCCGGCGACCAGATGACCACGGATTTCGCGAAAACAGTCATCGCCGCGGAAGGACTGGGCAAAGACGACATTACCGATTACCTCGGCGTCAGCTACTCCGCAACCGACTACATCGGTCATTTTTTTGGACCCTCGAGCCTCGAGTCAGAGGACAACATCCTGCAGCTCGACCGGACCCTCGCGGATCTCTTCGCCTATGTTGATCAGGAGATCGGGCTCGAGAACACCCTGATCGTACTGTCCGCCGACCACGGCGCCCCCGAGGCTCCGGGCTATCTGAAGAGCATCGGTATCCCGGCCGGCTACGTCTCGCCCGACGAATGGGACACGGACCCGGCGGTCGCGCGGATCAAGAACAAGTTCGGCATCGAAGGCAGGATGATCGAGGGCTACGACCACCCCTATCTTTACCTGACCAGCGACATCATCAACGACCCCGACATCGACCTCGCGGCGCTGGAAACTGCGATTGCCGAGGAACTGGTCGCCTTTCCCGGAGTCGCCTACGCGGTGCCCAGCACCTCGCTCGAGCGCGGGGCGGTTCCCGACAACCAGCTGATGCGGGCGGTCCTGAACAACTACAACCTGGCGCGCTCGGGCAATGTCTATGTGGTCTTCAGCCCCGGCTGGTTCATCAACGACCTGGACGGGCTATCGGTGACGGTCGTTCACGGGTCACCTTGGCGGTACGACACCTACGTGCCGATCATCTTCGCGGGGAACGGGATCAAGCCGCAGACCGTCTCGCGACGGGTTTACACGGTAGATGTGGCCATTACTCTGGCCACGGCTATCGGAACGAAACCACCTTCTGGCGCGGCGGGTGAGGTGTTGATGGAGGTACTAGCCCGATGATCAGAAGACCGCTTGGACTTGCCTGCCTTTTTCCGACATCTCGAAAAGGCTACTTATGTGTAGCCCGGAGGTGTTGAGATGAGCTCATCCCGCAAGAGGTACAGCCGCGAGTTCAAGCTGGAGGTGATCCGGCGGGTGCAGGAGACCGGCCGCAGCCAGGCCCAGGTGGCCAAGGAGCTCGGTCTGGCCCCAAACACGCTCAGCCGCTGGATGCGCCAGTACCGCGACGAGCCGGCCGAATCGTTCCCCGGCAAGGGCAAGCAGACCTCGCAGGCCGCCCTGATCAGCCGGTTGCGCCGCGAGAACGAACGCCTGCGCAAGGAACGGGATTTCCTAGAAAAAACGGCAAGCTACTTCGCCTCCACAAGCGAGGACGATACCGAGTGATCGCCGCGCATATCGGTCAGTATCCCATCGGCCTGATGTGCCGGGTGGCCGGCGTCAGCTACGCCGGATTCTGGTCCTGGCGGCGAAATCCCGAGGGAAAGCGGCCGAAGGAGAACAAGCTGTTGCTAGCCCGGATCGCTGAAGTGTTTCTCGAGAGTGGCCGCACGTACCGCAGCCCTCGGGTATACCAGGAGCTGCGGCGACGAGGCGTCGTGTGCAGCCGAGAGCATGTTGCGCGGCTGATGCGCAAGTACGGGCTACGCAGCCGGCACTACAAACGTCCGAAGGACCTGACCCAAGTGGATCGCTGTCGAGCCGCTGCCCCAAACCTGCTGGAGCAGTATTTCGAGGCTGATCGGCCCAACGCGATCTGGATGGCTGATGTGACCTACATCCCGACTAGCGAGGGCTGGGTCTACGTGGCTGCGGTGATGGATCTGTGTACGCGGAAGATCGTCGGCTGGTCGATCAAGGACACGCTGGCAACGGAGCTGACGCTGGAGGCATTTGACCGTGCGGTGGCGGTGGAGAATCCAGGCGAGGATCTGATCCATCACTCGGACCGCGGAGTGCAGTACTCGAGCCTGCGCTACCAGCAGCGGCTATGGGAGCGGCGGATGATGTGCAGCATGAGCCGCCGCGGCGATTGCTACGACAATGCGGTGATCGAGAGCTTTTTCCACACGCTGAAGGTCGAGCGGGTGCATTGGCAGGAGTACGCGACGAAGCAGGAAGCGATCGAAGACGTCAACTGGTGGATCGGGACGTGGTATAATCAGCAACGTCTGCACTCGAGCCTGGGGCATCGGCCCCCCGTGGAGTACGAGCAGATTAAGAAAGTTGCTTAACTGGATGTCGGAAAGTCCAGGGCAAGATCACTCCCGGATCAGGCCCTGCAGCTTAGCATGGACTGTCCCGCGAGGTCTGGTATTCCTACACTGATACAAGTAGCCTGCAATCGCGACTAGTTTAGAGACCGCCAGCCGGCTTGCGCAATTGGACGATGACCTATTGCAGGTCTTCGATGGCCCCGAATACGTCCCAATTCCGGCCCCCAGTATCGGGGCTTTTAATCAATTGAAACGGCACGGACTTTCGGCTGGAATCTCGCAGCGGCGGCGCGATGTAGTCGGCGTTCTGCACTCGTATGGCAGGGATCAGCTTACTCGTGCCTATCGTCAATGCGTTGAGCGTCCGGGAGAGTGGAGTGGCTCGCGTGTCGACCACGGGGGTGTCGAAGGCTTCGCGGCCCAGGGTGAGGATGTGGCGGATTTGCAGGCCGGCCCAGTGCCTGAGGACGCCGTCGATGAGCACCGGGTCGCCCCGTGCGGCGCTTTCCCCGCCGAGATCGTCGCGGGCCAGGAACGACCACAAACGACGACCGGGAAACAGGGTAGCCCGTTTCCCGGTTGTCGAGATGCCGTGGTGCAGGCCGCACCGTCAGGGCGTGTACCAGATCGGTGAAGTGTAGGCACGGTCCTGGACGGTGGAGGGCACGGTAGTCGGCCGTTCGATGTCGAAGAAGGCGGCGTCGTACGTGGTCCAGCGCGGAGTGGGGATCTCCAGCACCCGGACGTAGTAAAACGCGGCCTCGTCGGGATCGAAGTCGGGGTCGACCCAGTGGGCCGCCATGACCGCGTCGCCGATGGTGTTGGTGTAGGTGGCGTTCTCGATGTCGACGGTGCTGCCGACGGCTTC
>PIVY01000351.1 GCA_003353795.1 bacterium | reverse complement strand
GACCGGAGCCTGGACCGGCCGGTTGCGATGAAGATCCTGCTGCCGTCGGCTCGCCTGAACGCCGGGGCTCTCCGGCGTTTCGAGAGCGAGGCGGTGGTGACGGCGCGGCTTCGTCATCCCGGTATCGTCGCGATCCATGATCAAGGAATGCTCGACGACGGGCGACCGTGGTTCACCATGCGCGAGGTCGAGGGCCGTACGCTCACCGAGCTGATCGACGAGGTCCACGCCGCTGGAGACACGCCGGGCCGCTGGGATCAGAGTCGGCTCGTCCGGGCGTTCGCGGCCACCTGTCGCGTTGTGGCCTACGCGCACGCCCAAGGTGTGATCCACCGCGATCTCAAGCCGAGCAACATCATGGTCGACGCGTTCGGCGAGGTCCGGGTGATGGACTGGGGGGTCGCGCTGTTCGGCGGAGCCATAGCGACACGACTGGCCACGTGCTCGTCCGCCTCCCCGGATCGGCTGACCGTCGCCGGGGCGGTCGTGGGGACGCCCTCCTACATGGCGCCGGAGCAGGCGCGGGAGGGCTCGGATCGTCACGGCCCAGCCAGCGACGTCTACGCGCTCGGCGCCATCCTGTACCAGGTCCTGTCGGGCGTACCCCCCTACTTGGGGGACAGTGTTACGGAAGTGCTGGTGCGGGTGCGGGCCGGGCCGCCGCCGCCGCTGGCCAGCCGCGGGCTCATCCTGCCGGCCCCATTGGTACGCATCTGCGAGCACGCCATGCAGCGGGAGCCGGACCGCCGTCCAGCGGACGCGGCATCGATGGCCCGCGACGTCGGTGACTGGCTGGATGGGGAGGTGCGCCGCGCACGCGCGCTTGAGGTGGTGGCCGAGGTGGCCCCGCTCGCCGGGGAGGCGCGGGAGCTTCGGGAGCACGCCACGGCGCTTCGGCGCGAGGCGGCTGGAGTGCTCGGTCCCGTCGCACCACACGATCCGATCGAGCGCAAGATTGGCGCCTGGAGGCTCTACGAATGGGCCGAGACCCTGTGCAATCGGTCTGCCCTCCTTGAGGCCAGATACGAGCAGCGGCTGCACGCGGCGCTCCATGTGATGCCTGAGCTGCCGGAGGCCCAGGACCGGCTCGCCGATCTCTACCGCGCTCGCCTCGTCGAGGCGGAGGCCGACAAGCGCCAGGGCGAGGCCATCCGCGCCGAGCAACTCCTTCGCGCCAACGACCGCGGCCGACATCGGGCCTGGCTGGAGGGACGCGGTGTCGTCACGCTGATCACCGATCCGCCCGGTGCGCGGGTGGTGGCTGCCCGGTACGTGGCTCGCGACCGACGCCTGGTCCTGGACGAGGTCCGCGAGCTCGGGGCGACCCCGCTGCGGCGGGCGATGCTGCCGCGAGGGAGCTATCGGCTCCGGATCGAAGCCGACGGATGCGAGCCGGTGCTCTACCCCGTACGTCTGAGCCGCGCCGAACACTGGGACGGGATCGCGCCAGGCTCGCGCGGACAGCAGGTCCTGTCGCTGCCGACGGCGGGGACGCTCGGGCCCGCTGATTGTCTGGTGCCAGGGGGCTGGTTTCATGCCGGCGGAGACGTCGAGGCGTTGGATGGACTTTCGGCCCGCCGGCTCTGGGTGGACGACTTCGTCGTTCGGAGGTTCCCGGTTACCAACGCCGAGTACCTGGTGTTTCTCAACGATCTGGTC
>PIVY01000350.1 GCA_003353795.1 bacterium | reverse complement strand
TCGGCGAGCCGGCCTACTTGATCATGGCCAGCTTGCGGGTCTCGGTCCTGCCGTCGGCAACGAGCTTGGCGAGGTAGATGCCTGCCGCCGCGGTCCGACCACTCTGGTCACGTCCGTCCCACGTCACCTCGTGACGACCAGCCTCGTAACTGCCCGATGCCAATTGCCGGACGGTGCGGCCCGCCGAGTCGTAGATCACCAGACTCACGTCGCCGCCACGTGGCAGGTTGAAGAGCATGGTGGTCGAGGGGTTGAACGGGTTGGGGTAGTTGGGCTCGAGCATGATGTCGGCCACCAGTGGCATGGGGTCGTTCACGCTGGTGGGGCAGGACATGAGCGCGTCGGCCACCAGGTCGCGGAACAGTTCCTTGGCTGCGTCGCGAACCCGCTGGAAGGTGTCGGCATTGTTGCTGCCGTCGTCCACGAAGACACCGAACGCATAGTGGCGCCAGCGGATGTCGGGCCAGCCGTCGCACTGGGGCAGACTGACCACGCCGCCCACGGAGATGTACTCGTGGTTGTCGCCGTCGAAGATGAGCGTGTAGCCGCCGGGCTTCCACGCGGTCAGGGTGTTGGCCCAGAAGCTGTCGGCGATCCACGGGGTGCCCATGTTGTTGGCTTCCTCGTCGATGGTCGCTTCCAGGTCGGTGGTGAACCACCAGGGGCCCGGGGTGTCCTGGTTCTGCATGAGGCTGTAGTAGGTGTCGCGGGTGGGCTCGTTCAGCAGCGTGAGGTTCTGGATGTCCTCGTACATGCCAGCGATGTCGCGCAGCGTCAACTGGTTGGGATTGGCGATGGCGGCGGCGCCGCAACCGAGGGTGTGGTTGACGGAGGTGCTGGTCATGCCGGCGATGTTCTGCGCCGTGTTGGTGATGGCGCCGAATCCGTAAAGGTTGGCGATACCGTTGGTGGCGGCATTGTCCGAGTTGACCATCATGCGGCGCAGGGCCTCGCCGAGATTGGTGTTGGTGAACGGAGCGCCGCCGAGGGGGCAGCTGCCGCTGTAGTTCTCGGAGTACTGGATGGGATCGCCGAGGCTGGCGCCGCCCATCATCACGTCGCGCATGGTGTGCAGATGATGCACGGCCTTGATGGTGCTGGCGGGCTCGAAGACGAAGTCGGGATTGAGGTAGGCGAGCGTCGCGCCGTCCACTTCCTTGAGGTAGGCGCCGGTGTTGCCGTCGCTGCCCCATTCGAGGATGCCGCCCATCTCCACGGTGAGGTCGTTGGCGTTGTTGAGCATCACCAGGTTGTAGCGGCGCTCGTTGCCCACCATGTACGAATCGATGTCGGTGATGCGCGAGGCGTGCTGCGCCCAGATCTCGTTGACCTGGTCGGCCGTCACGTTATACCACCACCACCACGTCTTGGGCGGATGGAAGGCGGTGGGGATGAGGATGGCGTCGAAGGTGAGTTCGAAAGGATCGCGGACCTCGAACTCGAGCAGGCGGTAGTTGTTCTCCGCCATGAACGCCTTCATGGTGTTCAGATCGACGTTGTAGTACCAGCCCCAGGGCGTGTAGTCGGCGCCGGTGTTCTCGATCATGATCACGGCGTAACGCCGGCCGCCGGCGGCCGTGTCGTAGGACTCGATGTCCACCAGGCGGGCATTGTTGCGCGCGTAGTAATCCTCGATCTCGGCCGTGGTGATGCCCACGTA
>PIVY01000231.1 GCA_003353795.1 bacterium | reverse complement strand
CGGCGAGATTCACCAGGACCTGCTCGAAATGGTTCGAATCGAGATTGACCGCGCCGAGGTTCGCGTCGAGGTGGGTCTCGATCTTGATGTTCTCGCCGATGAGCCGGGTCAGCAGCTTCTGGACACTGGTGACCAGTTCGTTGAGGTCGAGGATCCGCGGCTCCAGGATCTGTCGTCGCGAGAAGGCGAGGAGCTGACTCGTCAGTGCGGCGGCGCTGTCGGCGGCCTGACTGACCTGTTCGAGGTAGGGCCGCAGGGCTTCGTTTGCGCCGGTTTCCGCCCCGGCAAGTTCGACGTTGCCGGAAATCACGGTGAGCAGATTGTTGAAATCGTGGGCCACGCCGCCGGCAAGACGGCCCACGGCTTCCATCTTCATGGAATGCTGGAGTTGCTCCTGGAGGTCCTCTCTCTCGGCATCCGAGCGAACCCGCTCGGAGACGTCGCGCACCGAGGCGATCACCCTCTGCTCGCCGCCGATGACGCAGAACCTCAGGGCCACCTCCGACCAGAACAGCTCGCCGTCGCGCCGCTTGCTTCGCCAGAGGAACGTGCGGGTTTCGCCCGCCGAGATCTGCCGGAGCATCGCGTGCGCTTCGGCTTCCGAGTAGGGACTCTCGCCGAGGCTGAGCTCGTTGGTCGGTCGCCCCAGCGCCCACTCGCGATCGCAGCCGAACATGGTGCACATGCTCTCGTTGACGTCCACGATCCGGCCGGACTCGTCGTGAATGAACAGGGCATCGCTGGTGGCGTTGAAGATCTGGTGATAGTTCCGCTCGCTCTCGCGCAGCGCCTCGTCTGCCTCCAGCCGCTCGCTGATGTCGCGCATGAACACCAGGCGAGCCGTCCGTCCCTGGTACTCGATGGTCCGACCGTGCGTCTCGGCCGGCAGGATGGAGCCATCCGACCGGACGATCTCGATGGGGTAGGCGTCGGTGGAGCCGGTCTGCATGTGGGCCATCAACCGTTGCCGCGATTCCGGGGTGAACTGAATCATCTCCATGCCGTTGCGCCCGATCAATTCCTGCGGACTTTCCAGTCCCAGGATCTCCGCGAACGCCTGATTGGCATCGAGGATGACGTGGTCGGCGTGGATCATCACGCCCTCGGTCGCGATGGAGGAAAGGATGCGGAATCGTTCCGCGTCCCGGCCCAGCGTCTCTAACTTGCGGCGCTCGTGTTCGAGAGCTCGCTGGAGCTCGGCCACCTGTTCACGCAGGAGCGCGATGTCCGTGTCGGATTGCTGCGGGTGGATCGGATGATCGGCCATGATGGCCTGACCATGCAGGATCGGGGTCACGTCCGTCAACAGGCACGCGGAGCGGCGGTTTGGAATCAGCGCAATGAAATGCTGATAAAACGAGATGAAAATCATCCTCTAATGTGGTATCGTACGTCTGCTCTCCGGGGGAGCAGAGACCTCCTTTTTGCTGAATCCACGATTCAAAGGCCATCAGACGTGCTCTTCAATTCCCTGACCTTCGTCGCCTACTTCGGCGTCCTGCTCGCGGCCTATTACTCGCTGCGGTCGTGGCGCTGGCAGAAGGTCCTCCTGCTGCTGGCAAGCTACGCGTTCTACGCCGCCTGGAATCCGCCGTTCGTGATCCTGCTCTGGATCTCCACCGGGATCGACTGGTTCGCGGCCCGGCGTCTGGACGTGGAGGACCGCCGCGGCGCGCGCATCGCGCTGTTGTGCGTGAGCCTGGGGGCCAACCTCGGCCTGCTGGGCTTCTTCAAGTACGGCGGCTTCATGCTGGAGAACTTCCAGAACATGGTGGGCTTCTACGGCATGAACTTCGAGGCGGCCAAGCCCAGCATCATCCTGCCGGTGGGCATCTCGTTCTACACCTTCCAGACCATGTCCTACACCCTGGACGTGTTCCTGAAGCGTGCGAAGCCGTCGCGGTCGTTCCTCGACTTCGCGCTCTACGTGACCTTCTTTCCGCAACTGGTGGCCGGGCCCATCGTGCGCGCCACCCACTTCCTACCCCAGTGCGAGACGCCCCGCCGCGCCACCGCCGACATGTTCCGCTGGGGCCTGTTCCTCATGACCCTCGGCCTGTTCCAGAAGATCGTGCTGGCCGACGTCATGCTCGCGCCGGCCGCCGAGACCGTGTTCGAGTGGACGCGCGGACCGCTGGCAACCGTCGACGCCTGGTTGGGTGTGCTGGCGTTCTCGGGGCAGATCTTCTTCGACTTCGCCGGCTATTCCACCTGCGCCATCGGCGCCGCGCTCTGCTTCGGGTTCTCTCTGCCCGACAACTTCCGCTGCCCATACGCCGCCATCGGCTTCTCCGACTTCTGGCGGCGCTGGCACATCTCGCTCTCATCGTGGCTGCGCGACTATCTCTACATCCCGCTGGGCGGCAACCGCGGCGGCCGCATCCGCACCGACGCCAACCTCATGGCCACCATGCTGCTGGGCGGCCTCTGGCACGGCGCCAGCTGGACCTTCGTGGTCTGGGGCGGCCTGCACGGTCTTTTTCTCGGCGTGGAACGTGCCCTGCGCGGCCGTTTCGGCGGCGCCGCCTGGATCGCCACCTGGCCGGGCAGAATCCTGCTGGGCCTGATCACCTACTTCCTGGTCAACATCACCTGGGTGTTCTTCCGCGCGCAGGATTTCGGCTCGGCCAAGCTGCTGCTGCTCTCCATGTTCGGCGTGATCACGGACGGCGCGCAGGTGCTGCCCACGCTGGAAATGGCCAAGGTCGCGATCACCGTCACCTTGCTGGTGATCTTCCACTGGATCCATCGCTCCATCCCGGTCGAGCGCGCCGCCGAGCGGCTGCCGGGGTGGGCTCACGGAATGGTCTGGGGCGGCATGCTGGTGCTGCTCGGTCTCGCACAGGGGTCGGACAATGCGTTCATCTACTTCCAGTTCTGAGCGACCAAAACTCGTCGAGCGGTCGGTGCCGCAGGTGGCCTGGCGCACGTCGGCGCTGGTGGCCGTGGCGGTCTTCGTGGTGGCCATGGCGGCCTGGGAACTGCACGTACGGTCGCGGGGATACGAGGCCACGCTCAACGATTCGTCCGACCTCTGGGCCCGAGCCCGTTCACGGCTCACCGACGATCCCGGGCAGACGGTGATCGTGGGGTCGTCGCGCATACAGTTCGATTTCGACCTGGCCACCTGGATGAAGGTGCGCGGCTGCGACACGCCCGTGCAGCTGGCCATGCCGGGCTCCAATCCCACGGCCGTGCTCGAGGACGTGGCGGCCAGCGACTTCCGTGGCGACCTGATCCTGGGCGCCACGCCCGCGCTCTGGTTCGTGCCCCAGGGGATGCCCGTGTATCGCTCGGCGCAGGCGCTGGGGCGCCACGAGAACTGGTCGCCGTCGCAGAAGACGGGCCTGGCCCTGGCCGTGCCGCTGCAGCGGAGCCTGGCCATGATCAACGCCGAGGATCTCACGCTGGCCGGATTGCTCGGCCGCTTCGAACTGCCCGACCGACCCGGCGCCGCGGCGAACATCTCGCCTTCGGAGCCGCCGTTCTTCGGCGCCCCCGACGGCGACCGCCAGGTTCGCATGTGGTCGAACTGCGACTTCGGTACGCCGCTGGCCGGAATGATCCAGCAGGTCTGGCCGCCGCTCTTCACCCCGCCGCCGCCGCCGCCGCACCTGTCGCCCGAGGAGTTCCAGGGTATGCTGGAGGCCAATGGCAAGGCGCACCTCGAACGCATGGCCGCGGCCATCGCCGCCATTCGCGAACGGGGCGGACGCGTGGTCTGGGTACGGCCGCCGTCCGCCGGCGGCGTGCGCGACATCGAACGCGCCACGGCGCCGCGCGAGGTGCTCTGGGATCCCATCCTCGCGGTCACCGGAGCCCCCGGCATCCACTTCGAGGATCATCCCGAGCTCGCCGCGTTCGACTGCCCCGAATGGTCGCACCTCACCGCGGCCGATGCCGTGCGTTTTACCGAGATCCTGGCGCCCATGCTGGTGGCGGCGCTGGACGGACAGTAGCCGGCCCGGGTGCGGTGTTGCCGACCGGCAGCGCCGCGCCTAAGCTGCTCCGCGAGATCGCACGTTCCTCTCGATGCAGAACTGATGGTCCATGGCCGAGCCCACCGCGCCTCGCTCCCAGCACGTCATACTCATGGTCGCCAGCACCATGACCGTCATGGCCGGCGCCACTATCGCACCGGCGTTGCCGGCCATCGCCCGTCATTTCGCCGATGTCGAGGGCATCGACATCCTGGCTCGTCTGACCCTGACTCTGCCGGCCCTGTTCACGGCCATCGGAGCTCCGCTGGCCGGCGCGCTCATCGACCGCTTCGGCCGGCTGCGCCTGCTCGTCGCCGCCACGCTGGTGTACGGGATCGCCGGCAGTGCAGGCGGTCTGGCTGATTCCATGGGTCTGCTGCTGGCCAGTCGCGCGGTCCTGGGCCTGTCCGTGGGCGCCATCATGACCACCACCATCACTCTCATCGCCGACTATTACCATGGCGCCGAACGCAACCGCGTCATGGGCCAGCAGGCGGCGTTCATGGGGCTGGGCGCCGTGGTCCTGGTCACGCTGGGCGGCGTGCTGGCCGACGTCTCCTGGCGGGCGCCGTTCGGCATCTACGGGCTGGCCTTCGTCTTCTTGCCGTTGATCGTGGTATTCCTGCCCGAGCCGGCGCGGGCAGGTGCGCGAGCGGCCGGCGCCGACGGAGCCCGCACGACTGTGAGCCCGCCGCCGCCCCGGCGTGCCATCGCGCAGCTCTACATCCTGGCCTTTCTCGCCGCCGCCGCGTTCTACACGATACCGGTGGAGCTGCCGTTCCATCTCGAACGATCCATGACCGTCGGTGCCGTCGGAATCGGCCTGGCCCTGGCCGTGATCAACCTGCTCAGTGCACTGGTCTCACTGACGTACGGTCGCCTCCGCACGCGACTCAGCGTGTCCGGCGTGTTCCTCGTGCTGTTCGGATTCATGGCCGCCGGCTTCGCCGTGATCGCGACTGCCGGCAGCTACGCCATGGTGATCGTGGGTCTGGTCGTCTGCGGTGTCGGGACGGGGATGTTGTTTCCCAACCTGAGCGTGGGAGCGGGCGCGCTGGCCCCGGAGGCCATGCGCGGCCGCATCGTGGGTGGGCTCACCACCGCCGTTTTCCTCGGCCAGTTCTCGTCGCCCCTGGCGTCCCAGCCGCTCATCGCGCGGCTGGGGTCGGCGAACATGTACGGTGTGGTGGCTGCCGCCATGGCTTTGATCGCGGCGCTCTTCGGTTTGGCGATGATCAGTCGTAGAGCGACTTGACCGTACTCCAGGTGACGCCTTCCACCGGCGCGGTACTCCGGTTGCCGGAGACCTGGTACTCGTAGCAGTAGCTTCCCTCGCAACCCGTGGCGATCACCTCGACCTGCTTGAGGCCGACCACGCCGTCACCATCGCGAGTCAGCGAATAAGTGACCGTGGTGACGATCGTGCAGGTGCCGTCGACGACGGTGCGACTGCCGATGTAGTTGAAGGTCACGTCGTCGAAGCTCGACGTCTCGCTCGGGAAGTCGAGCTCCGGGTCCCAGTCGGAATCCCGATCATTGCCGACCATTTCCACGATGCGCTCGGTGGCGTCGAGGATCCCCTCGCCCTCGCATTCCAGCTGTTTCTCGGTCACGGTCCAGGTGCCGGCCCAGACCACGGGGAATCGGCCGGCCATGGCCGGGGCGGCAAGGGCCAGGATCAGGACCAGGATCAGGAGGCGATTCGCATTCATCATCGTTCCTTGGTTCGGGGTGTCATTGTCCTCGGGTGCGCGGATTTCAGCTATTAGAACCGCACTGCCGATTTCAGTCCAGAATAGATATCAAAAAATGTCAGGTTTATATCCGGTCACATCCGGCAGGACGCCGCGGCCGCGGATCTCAACGGTAACCAATGGTCTCCGGCACCACCGACGGCACGTCCCGGCGGAGCAATCCCAGATCTCCCATGCGGACCGTGACGGCGAAATCCGTGCCGACGGGGGTACTCAGGAATCCCATGCGCAATTCCGTGGTGGGGATCACCAGGCGAGGATTGTTGAGCCTCAGGCCGACGCCCAGGTTGAACGCGAACCGCTCGTCCAGGACCGTCGTCTCGGCATCGCCCACCAGTCCGCCGGAGGCGTAGCCGAAGGTGGCGATCTGAAAGCCGAGGATGGCCAGGCGGGTGAACAGGACGGCCTCGTACTCGGCGCTCAGGCGCTGATCGCCAACGACCTGATCGGTGTCCAGATCGCGCAGGGCGAACTCGTCGAGACGCAGTCCGCCAAGACCGGTTCGGTTGATTCCCAGGGTGTAATTGAGGGCCCAGAACTGCCGCCAGGCGCCGTAGCGGCGTCGTTGCAGGGGGCCGAATCCGCCAAAGGAGAGGTCGAGGACGCCGTCCTCGAAGTGTCCGTTCCGCCGGAAGCCGCCGAACCCGGCGGTGATCAGTCTCATGCTCTTGCGCTCGGTGAAGACGGGCCAGTAGGCGCTGATCCCGTGATAGTACCGGCTGCCGATCTCACCCGTCTCGTAACCGCCTACCAGACCCGCCCACATGCCGGAGGGAATGTCTTCCGTCTCGCCATAGCCGTTGACCAGGCTGGCGGTGTAGTAGTCCACACCCAGGACCGTGACCTGGCCGAGGTAAAAGGTCGAATCGAACCACTGGCGGTCGTGCTCGGCGTACTGCCGTGGCGGGGCAACGTAATCCGAGTGCCGGATGCGGATGGCCGGGATGAGGCGTGTCCGTCGGCGTCCGTATTCGTCGGCATCGGAGAGCCGGAACGCCCAGCCGAGCCAGGGGTCGACCGTCCTCGTCTCGAGGTCGAATCC
>PIVY01000230.1 GCA_003353795.1 bacterium | reverse complement strand
CACCGGCGAGGAACTCCAGCCATACGAAACCTCCAGCGAACAAGCGGCGCGCGACATCCTCGATGACGTGTATCGTGCCCAGCCTGCCTGGGCCGCCACGCCGGTGAACGAGCGGGCGGCCCTGGCCGAACGCCTGGCCGTGGTGCTGCGGTCTCACAAGGCGGACTGGTCCCGCCTGATGACCCTGGAGATGGGCAAACCCATCACCGAGAGCGGGGCCGAGATCGAAAAGTGCGCGTGGTTGTGTGAGGTCTATGCCGAGAACGCCGCGACCTGGCTGGCCGACGAACCCGTCGAAGCGGACGGCCGTTCGCACCGTGTCGTCTATCAGCCGCTGGGCGTGGTGCTGTCCATCATGCCCTGGAACTTCCCCTTCTGGCAGGCGCTCCGCTTCGGTGTCCCGACATTGCTGGCCGGCAACACCAGTCTGCTCAAGCATGCCCGCAACGTGAGTGGCTGTGCGCTGGCGCTGGAGCAGGCCTTCGCCGAGGCGGGATTTCCAGAGCATGCATTCCGGGCGGTGATCGCCGACCATGCCGTGACCACCAGCTTGCTCGAGGACCCGCGCACGGCGGCGGTCTCGCTCACCGGCAGCACCGAGGTCGGGTGCAGCGTTGCGGCAACCGCCGGTCGGCATCTCAAACCGTGCGTCCTCGAACTGGGCGGCAGCGATCCGTTCATCGTCCTCGCCGATGCCGATCTCCAGCGGGCCGTGGACGGTGCGGTTTTGGGTCGGATGCTCAACACGGGGCAGAGTTGCATCGCGGCCAAGCGGTTCATCGTGGCCGAGGAGTGCGAGCCCGAGTTCGTGCGGCGGTTCGCCGCCGGCATGGCTGCTCGGAAGCTGGGGGACCCTCTGGATCCCGGCACCGAGGTCGGCGCCGTGGTGAACGAGACCGAACTGGAGCGTCTGGAGGCCCAGATCGCCGATGCTCTGGAGCGCGGCGCCCGCCTGGTGTGCGGTGGTCATCGCGTCGACGGGCCGGGCACCTTCCTGCAGCCCACGGTCCTGGCCGGCGTGACGGCGGACATGCGGGTCTGGCACGAGGAGGTATTCGGACCGGTGGCGCCGGTGATGGCCGTGACGGGGCCGGAGGAGGCGCTCCGGGTGGCCAACGCATCGGAGTTCGGCCTCGGCGGATCGGTCTGGACGGAGGACGTGGCCATGGGCGAGGATATGGCTCGCCGTCTGGAGTGCGGGTCGGCCTTCGTCAACAGCATCGTCAAGAGCGATCCCCGCATGCCCTTCGGCGGCGTGAAGCAGAGCGGCCTCGGGCGCGAGCTCTCGTGGTTCGGGATCCGGGCCTTCACCAACGTCAAGGGGCTCAACCTGTATGACTGATGTCCTGAACTCCGCCGCCAGGCGCCGGTGAGCTGATGGCGCGTCGCCGCTCCCGGGGTTCCCGTCGCTGGCAGGCCGTCCGCCGCATCGAGTCCATTCTCGATTCGGTGCGCGGTCGCGGTCGCGAGGAATTCGATCGCAAGGATCCTCAGCGCGGACCGCGCGCGAGGCGCCTCGACATCCAGCGCGACGGTCGCCTGTTCGACCGCCTCGCAGCTCTCGATTTCGAGTACCTGCTGTCCCTCGATTTCGCCGCCGGCCCCGACGCCTTGCGCTTGCTGCTGCCGCAGTCGGTGCTGGGTAGGGCGCAGAACGGCCATGGCTTCTGGCGCGACGAATCGGGCGCACCGCTGGTTTTCCGCGACGCTACCTTCGACCGCGTCCTGACGGCCCTCGAGCGCCTCGATCCGGGGCTGCGCGCGCCCCTGGTGCGACAAGAGCGCGGCAGGCGCCTGACGCGCCTGGGTGAGTGGCTGCTGGCCGGCATGTTCGAGCCGGAGTTGCTGCTCGAGGACGGCGGGCAGCCGCTCCTGGGGATCGAGCTTCTCCGGGGCGTTCGGGTGGAAACACGGTCGTTCCTGCGAGGTCTCCTGCTGGCGGGCTGGATGGACGATCTCGAACAGCGCCGCATGTGTATGGCGCTGCATCGACGCACCTTCGCCGGCGATCCCCTGGAGATCGGCGGTGGCAAATCCTACGTGGTGCGGCCGGACCTGCTGGCGGCCGTGGGCATCGTCGACCCCGGTCGCGGCGAATTCGCTGCGGCAGACATCCGGCGCCTGAACGACATGGGAGTCATCGTCGGCGAGGATCGGGAGTATCTGCGTCCCGAGTTCGAGCAGGCCTATTTCCGTCTGCGCGCCGGCGAGGGGGTGTGCGACGACCTGGCGCTCCTCTACGTGGGAGCCCGCCACGGCCACGACGCCATGCTGGGCGCCTTCGTCATGGACGCCGTCGATACCTACGACAAGTTCCTCTGGAGCTTCCGGCCCGGCGGTGTCGACGGTCGACTGGCCACCGCGATCCAGGAGCGCTGGCGCGAGCGCCACGGCGAGCCACTGGTGACCGGTGAGGAGATCCTGGCGGTGATCCGCTGCGCTGCCAAGCTCAATCACCCGGCCGCTCCGCTGAGTTCCAGCCACCGCCGGTTCATCCAGACCGAAGAGGGCAGCAAAGTTGCCACCCTCTGGAATCACTGGCGATTCGTGGTCGGTGATCCGGTCTACGAGATCGAGCTCGGATATCAGCGTTATCCTTCGCGCAAATTCTACGACATAGCTCGCAAGCGGCTGGAATATATGGAATTGAATATTCCCGAAACCCATTTCGTCGAGCGATCTCGGCGTCGCCGGTGAACCTGGGCGCACCTCTTGCATCGTGAATTCGAGAGCCGATCGGCCCGCTGACTGTCGGGCCAAGCTGCAACGTGCCACCAAGGAACGGCAATTCGATGAACGCCACCATGCCCGCCAAGACTCTCGTCGAGGCGCGCCGCCAGCGCGAAGGCGGTCGTCCAGGCGAGGCCCTGCGCCTGCTGGTACCGCTCGTCGACGAGACTCCGGACGATCCCGAGGCCTGGGCGCTGATGGCCGCGGCAGCCCTGGATCTTGGAAGCTTCGTGGAGGCCGGCCGGGCTTTCGCTCGAACACTCGACCTGGATCCCGAACATCGTGACGCCCTACTGGGCGCCGGTCTCGTGAAGCAAGCGCAGGGCCGCCACACCGAGGCCCGCGACGGTTGGCAGCGCGCGGCCGAGATCCTCGCCGAAGACCCGGTGCCGCCGAGCCTGCTGGGCGTCAGCCATATGCGAGAGGGCGACATGGGGCCGGCTGAATCCTGGTTCCGCGAGGCCCTGCGGCGACGGCCGGGGCATGCCGACGCGCTGGCCGGACTGGGCTCGATCCTCGAGCGCACTGGGAGGGCCGCCGAGGGCGCCGAACTCCTGCGGGTGGCCACCGCCGGCTGCCATCCCCACGGCGCCGTCGCGGCGATCATGGCGCGCTGCCTCCTGGAGACCGGCCAGCCGGATGCCGCTCTCGACGTGGTGCAGCGAGCACTGAAGGGCCAACCGAATCGCAATCGACAGGTGCAACTGGAGCATGTCTGCGGTGAGATCCTCGACCGTCTCGGGCGACGCGACGAGGCGTTCGAGGCCTTCGCCCGCGCCAACGGTCTCCGTGCCGCGCGCTTCGAGGGAGCGCAGCATCTCGGGGCCGTACGCCAGATCATCCGGATGTTCACGCCCGAGACCCTGGCCGCGCTACCGCGGGGAACAGACGAACGCCGACGATCGGTACTGGTGGTGGGGGTCCCGCGATCGGGCACCAGTCTCGTCGAACGTATGCTGTCGCGACATCCGGCCGTGGCCGGCGCGGGTGAGCTGGACACCTGGCGACTGCTGGTGGTGGAACTGGCGCGACGCTGGGGATTGTCCGCAGACGACGTCTGGTACAACCACCTGAACAGGCTCTCCACGCCGCTCCTGGATGAACTCGCCGCCGGCTATCACGCCGAACTCGACCGACATGCCGGTGCCAGTCAGCAACTGATCGTGGACAAGATGCCGCACAACGTCTTCCAGTTGCCGCTGGCGTCCCTGGCGCTGCCGGGAACGGTGGTCGTCCATGTGTTGCGCGACCCGCTGGACACCGGTTGGTCGTGCTACCGCCAGAACTTCACCGACGGCCTGGCCTGGTCCACGAGCCAGGAGGGCATCGCACTCTACTTGCGGGCCGAGCGGGAACTCATGGCCCACTGGAAGAAGACCCTCGACGTGCCGGTGATCACCATGCGTTACGAGGACCTCACGGCTGCTCCGCGCACGGCCCTGGAGCCGGTCCTCGCCGCTGGTGGCCTGGCGTGGGACGAATCCATACTCCGGTTCCACGAGCGCGACGACTATCTGGCCACGGCCAGTTACCGCGACGTGCGTCGCCCCGTCTATCGTTCCTCGGTCGGTCGTTCGCAGGATTACGCCGCGCATCTGGCGCCCATGCAGCGCCTGCTCGCGGCCCTCGGCCCACTGCCGGAGTAATAGCTAGCGGTACGCGGCGATCCCCGTGATGGCCTGGCCCACGATGAGCGTGTGGATCTCGTGGGTGCCCTCGTAGGTGAGCACCGACTCGAGATTGTTCATGTGGCGGCCGGGGGAGTACTCGTCCGTGATGCCGGCGGCCCCGAGGATCGTTCGCGCCGATCGCGCCACGTCCAGGGCCATGGCCACGTTGTTGCGCTTGGCCAGCGACACCAGCGGAAACTCGTTGATCCCCGCATCCTTGAGCCGGCCCAGCTGGATGGCCAGCAGGTGCCCCTGGGTGATGCCCGAGAGCATCTTCACGAGCTTGGCCTGGGTCAGCTGGAACCCCGCGATAGGGGTGTCGAACTGTCGGCGTTCGAGGGCGTACTGCAGCGCGGCGTGATAGGAATCGGCGGCGGCTCCCACTGCGCCCCAGGCGATGCCGAAGCGAGCCTCGTTGAGACAACTCAGCGGACCCTTCAGGCCCTCGACCCCGGGAAGCCTCCGGTCGTCGCCGACACGAACCTCGTCGAGGATCAGCTCGCCGGTGTCCGACGCGCGCAGGCTGAACTTGCCGTGAATGGCCTGGGCCGAGAACCCGGTGTCGGCCTTCTCGACCAGGAACCCGCGCACCTTGCCGCCGTCCTCGTCGCGGGCCCAGACCAGCGCCAGGTCGGCCATGGTGGCGTTGGTGATCCACATCTTGTTGCCGGTGAGGATCCACTGATCGCCGTCACGTCGGCAACGGGTCTCCATGCCGCCCGGGTCCGAGCCGTGTCCCGATTCGGTGAGGCCGAAACAGCCGATGAGCTTGCCCGCCGCCAGCTCGGGAAGGTACCGCGCCCGTTGCTCGTCGGTGCCGTAGGAGCTGATGGGCCACATTACCAGGGAGCCCTGCACGCTGGCGAAGCTCCGCAGGCCGCTGTCGCCCCGTTCGAGCTCGTCGCAGATGATACCGTAGAGGGTGTAGCTCAGGCCGCTGCAGCCGGGGCCCTGGACGCTGGGCCCCAGCAAGCCGAGTTCGGCCATCTCGGGGATGATCTCCACGGGAAACGTACCCGCGGCATGGTGCTCCTTGACCAGCGGCATGAAGCTACGGTCCACGAACTGGCGGACCGTGCTCTGCACCGAACGTTCCTCGTCGCTGAGGAGGCGGGAGGTCCGGAAGAAATCGACACCCTGATATGGCTTCATGACGGCAATCTCCTACATCTGTTCGACGGTCTCGACCTCGGGGATCTCTGCGCGAAGGCGCTTCTCGATGCCCTGCTTGAGAGTCATCATGCTCATGGGGCAGTTGCCACAGGCACCCATCATGCGCACGGTGACGACCCCCTCGTTGAAATCGATGAATTCCACGTCGCCGCCGTCGGCCTGCAGCGCAGGACGGATGGTCTCCAGCACGGCCTTGATTCGTTCTTCCATGGTGGTTCCTTTCCCCGGCGCGACGGCCGGCCATGACGGGATACCCGTACGATCGATCCGCCGTGCGCGGGTGTCAAGCCCACCCTTGTGAGGCGCGCCGACTGCCCCTACAATGCGCGCAAAAGGAGCCATCATGGCAGACGCCTCACACGACGAGTTGCAACTGGTCGCCGACATGGCCGACCGCGCCGGCGCGTTCCTGCTGGAGAATTTCGGGCGCGTCCGCCAGATCGACCACAAGGGCGCCGTGGATCTGGTCACCGACGTGGACCGTCGCAGCGAGGAACGCCTGCTGGCGGAACTCGACCGGTTCTTTCCCGACGACACCGTCGAGGCGGAGGAGGGCGGCGCCCGGAGCGGAACCAGCGGCCGCATCTGGTACGTGGATCCCCTCGACGGCACCACCAATTACGTGCACGGCTACAGTCACTTCGCAGTGTCCATCGCCTGCTGCGACGCCGAAGGACCGCTGCTCGGCGCGGTGCATGCACCCTATCTGGACGAACTCTATCTGGCGGGCCGCGGCCTCGGCGTGAAGCAGATCCGGCCGCGCGGCGGCGAGCAGCGTGTGCTGCCGCGTCGGCAGCCCGTGGCGCTGTCCGACGCCCTCATCGCCACGGGATTCTCGTACACCCGGGACGAACGCATCGACCGGGTCTGCGAGTGGGTTCGTCGATTCCTGCGGGCCGGATGCAACGGCATGCGTCGCGCCGGCAGCGCGGCGGTGGATCTTGCCCACGTGGGCTCGGGCCGCCTCGACGGTTTCTTCGAACTGAGCCTGCGCCCCTGGGACGTGGCGGCCGGTATCCTGATATGCCGCGAGACCGGTTGCCGGGTGACCGACATGCACGGTGTGGAACTCCCGCTCACCCACGAATCCCTCGTGGCCGCGGCGCCCGGTCTGGATCGTGTGATCCTCGACATGCTCGAGGCACCATGACCGAGCGTCCGAACCAGGACTCGCCAGCCTCGGAAAAGAGCCCCATGGAACGCCAACTCCACA
>PIVY01000043.1 GCA_003353795.1 bacterium | reverse complement strand
TTCAAGCCCCTCGCCGATCAACTCGGCGCGTATTTCGTGGGGCAGCGCCGCGCCTTCGACCTACCACTCTCCCCCCATGGAACCGCTTTTCAGGTCAAGGTATGGCGACAATTGCTCGAAATACCCTACGGACAGTTGCGTTCCTACAGTCGTCTGGCCGGAAACCTCGGAGAACCGAAGGCGGCCCGGGCCGTGGGGCAGGCAGCTGCTCAGAACCCGCTGCCGATCCTGATCCCCTGCCACCGGCTGCTCGGCGCCGACGGCAGCCTGATCGGGTTCGCCGGCGGCACGGAGCTCAAGGCGCGTCTGCTCCGGCTCGAGGGCCATACCCTGGCTGCCGGCGAGCGCGTCCGGCCGCCCCGGTTGTTCTGACCCCGCCTCGCCGCTTGCTGCCCTCGCGACCGGCGGTACATTGGACCAGTCGCCCGAACGACCCTTACCCTGCGGGAGATCGAGATGCAGAGGATCCGCAAGTTCATCGTCACGCCCAATCTGCCGCCCAAACTCCAGCCGCTGCTGGAGATCGCGCGCAACATGTGGTGGGTGTGGAATACCGAGGCGATCAACCTGCTGCGTCGGGTTGACCCCGACCTCTGGGAAGAACACCACCACAACCCGGTGGCCGTGCTGGGCAGCCTCTCCTCCGATCGTATCTCCGACCTGACGCGCGACCAGGCGTTCCTCGCCCATCTCGACTCGGTCAACGACGACCTCCAGCGCTACCTGACCCAGACCTCGTGGTTCGACAGCGAGCACGATCATCTGCAGGGCGTCAAGGTGGCCTACTTCTCCTTCGAGTTCGGCCTGCACGAATCGCTGCCGCTCTACTCCGGTGGACTCGGCATCCTGGCCGGCGACCACCTCAAGTCGGCCACCGACCTCGGTCTGCCCCTGGTGGGCATCGGGTTGGCCTACCAGTACGGCTACTTCCGCCAGTATCTCAACCACGACGGCTGGCAGCAGGAAGACTACCCGGTCAACGACTTCTACAACATGTCCATGACGCCGGAGTTCAACGCCGACGGCGATCCGCTGACCATCGAGCTGGAGTATCCCGGCCGCAAGGTCGTGGCGCGAATCTGGCGGGTGCAGGTGGGACGCAATCCGCTCTTCCTGCTGGACACCAACCTGCGTGTGAACCAGCCCGAGGATCGCGAGCTCACCAGCCGGCTCTACGGCGGCGACATCGACATGCGCATCCGGCAGGAGATCCTCCTGGGCATCGGCGGCGTGAAGGCCCTGCGCGCGCTGGGCATCCGCCCCGACGTCTTCCACCTCAACGAGGGCCACTCCGCGTTCCTGGCCCTCGAGCGCATCCGGTCGTTGATGCAGGAGCAGAAGTTTCCCTACGAGACGGCCTTCGAGCTGGTGCGCAGCTCCAACGTGTTCACGACCCACACGCCGGTGCCCGCGGGCAACGACCATTTCGACCCGCAGCTGGTACGCACGTACCTCAAGCCTCTGGCCGACCAGATGGGCATCGGCGTCGAGGGTCTCATCGGCCTGGGCCGACAGGACCCCGACGACAAGCACGAGACCTTCTGCATGACCGTGCTGGCGCTACGTCTGTCCCAGTTCGCCAACGGCGTGAGCGAGTTGCACGGCTCGGTGTCGCGCAAGATGTGGCAGCGGCTGTGGCCGGGCGTGCCGGTGGACGAACTGCCCATCAGCCATATCACCAACGGCATCCACACCCGCACCTGGCAGTGCATGGAACTGGCCCGCCTCTACGACCGCTACCTGGGTCCGCGCTGGTACGACAAGCCCACCAACCACATGGTCTGGGAACGGGTCTCGCGCATTCCCGACGCGGAATTGTGGCGGGCGCACGAGCGCATGCGGGAGCGGTTGGTGGGATTCGTGCGCGGTCGGTTGCGCAAGCAACTGGAAGCGCGCGGCGCCAGCCGGGCCAACATCAAGGCGGCCCGCGAGGTGCTCGATCCCGAGGCTCTGACCATCGGCTTCGCGCGGCGCTTCGCCACCTACAAGCGGGCGGCTCTGATCCTCAGCGATCCGGATCGCCTGGCGGAGATCCTCAACAATCCGGACCGCCCGGTCCAGATCATCTTCGCCGGCAAGGCCCATCCCAAGGATCACCCCGGCAAGGAACTGATCCGCCAGATCGTTCACCTGGCCCAGCGCGAAGAGTTCCGCAAGCACATCGTCTTCCTCGAGGACTACAACATCGAGGTGGCGCGCTACATGGTGCAGGGTGTGGACATGTGGATGAACACGCCGCGGCGTCCCCTGGAAGCCTCGGGGACCAGCGGCATGAAGGTGCCCGTCAACGGCGGCATCAATTTCTCGGTGCTCGATGGTTGGTGGTGCGAGGGCTACCACAAGGACAATGGCTGGACCATCGGCGCCGGCGAGGACTACGACGACCCCGAGTACCAGGACCAGGTCGAGAGCACCGCCTTGTACGAGTTGCTGGAGAACGAGATCGCGCCCATCTACTACGAGCGTACCAGCGACGATATTCCGCGCGAATGGGTCCGCATCATGAAGAACTCCATGCGCACGGTGAACGCAGAGTTCAACACCAACCGCATGGTCGAAGAATACGCCCAGCGGTTCTACGTGCCGTGCATCGAGCAATCGCGACGGCTCCTCGAGAAGGACGCCGCGACAGCTCGCGAACTCGCGTCCTGGCGGGCGGATGTGCGCCGGCAGTGGCCGGCGGTGTCGATCGCCGAGATCGAGGCCGATGACCAGGAAGCACAGCCCATGGGTTCGCGCTTCCCCGTGCGCGCGACGGTCGAACTGGGTGAGTTGCATGCCGACGACGTGCTGGTGGAGATCTACCATGGACTGCTCGACACCCAGGGCAACATCCTGGGCGGCGAGACCGAGACCATGAGCCCCGACGAGGGATCGCAGAACGGTCGCGTGGAATACGTCGGCGAGATTCCCTGCCGGCGTTCGGGGCAGCGTGGATTCACCGTCCGGATCACGCCGCGCAATCCGTCGTTCCCGCTCGACCGCTTCGACACCGGCTTGATCCACTGGTTCGGCGAGGATGTCGATTCCCACGCGACCGAGCCGCGAGGAGCCGGCGTCTGACCGCTGCCGACGCTCACTGACGGAGAACGGGCTCGCCTTCACCGGCGAGCCCGTTTTCCTGTCGCCGCCACAGACGCGAGCGCTCCCCTACTCCAGCCCCGGAACCAGACCGCGGAGCTCGGCCACATAGGCGTCGAACCGCTCCCGGCCGCCGGCGGTCATGCGCACCAGTGTCCGGGGCTTCTTTCCCTCGAACTCCTTGCGGATCTCGACCATGCCCCCGGCCTCCAGCTTGCTCAGGTGTACCGAGAGAGTGCCGTCGGTGAGGCCGGTGGCGCTGCGGAGTTCGATGAACGTGCGGCCGCCCGGATGGGTCACGAGCTGCGCGAGGACGAGCAGGCGAGCCCGGCCGTGAATGAGAGGCGACAGCGGTGCGGTAGCGCCGTGCGGAGGCACGGACGACGAGGATTTCGCCACGCCCACTGGCCTCCTTGCCGGGCTTGGCTGGCTTCAATGTGAAGCTTTCGCGAATCGACGAAGGGGGACGGCCAGCACCCAGGACCGGATCGGCACGCCCCCCCATTGACCGCCCGAACATCCTTGTTCGGCCCCCCGAGGGGGTCGTCGCTCCGTCGGACTCGGTCTTCGTCAACCTCCAGACAGGTCGCCTTCTTGGCTGTGGGTTCCGCATCCGTGCGAGTACCCGCCTGCTGGATGACCACTACTTTATAATTCAAAGTACTTCATATTGTCAAGTATATTTTTCGACGCCGTGCCGGAGAATTGCAAACGTCTCGTGAACGGGCCGGATTGAGGTTGGCCAGCGACGCGGCGACTTCTATCTTAGTCCCGGCATCGCGACCCCGGGCGGGTCGCACAGACACCGAAACCAGGCCACGGGGTGGCCGCCGCGACTGCGGAGGAGGTGGGTCCATGAAGACCGCAAAGTACATCGAGATCGAGGAACGCTACGGCGCGCACAACTACCATCCCCTGGACATCGTGATCAAGAAGGCCGAAGGCGTCTGGGTCGAGGATGTCGAGGGCAACCGGTACATCGACTTCCTGGCCGCCTACAGCGCGGTCAACCAGGGCCACTGCCACCCCCGCATCCTCAAGGCCATGCGCAACCAGGCCAAGAAGTGCACGCTCACCAGCCGCGCCTTCCGCAACGATCAGCTGCCGCACTTCTGCAAGGAGATCTGCGAGTTGACCGGCTTCGATAAGGTGCTGCCCATGAACTCGGGCGCCGAGGCCGTGGAGACCGCCGTGAAGGCCGCGCGCAAGTGGGGCGAGAAGGTCAAGGGCGTGGCCAAGAACAAGGGCGAGATCATCGTCTGCGCCGACAACTTCCACGGCCGCACCACCACCATCGTGGGCTTCTCCACCGACGATCAGTACAAGGACGGCTTCGGCCCCTTCACCCCCGGCTTCAAGGTGATCCCGTACGGTGACGACAAGGCGCTGGCCGCGGCCATCACGCCCAACACCGTGGCCTTCCTGGTCGAGCCCATCCAGGGCGAGTCGGGCATCGTGCTGCCCAAGGCAGGCTTCCTCAAGAAGGCCCGCGAACTTTGCACCGAGAAGAACGTGCTGTTGATCTGCGACGAGATCCAGTCGGGCCTCGGCCGCACCGGCAAGATGTTCGCCTTCGAGTGGGAGGGCATCCGCCCCGACGGCGCCATCGTGGGCAAGGCCCTCTCGGGCGGCTTCTATCCCGTGAGCGCATTCCTGTCCAACGACGAGGTCATGGGCGTCTTCAACCCCGGCGACCACGGCTCCACCTTCGGCGGCAACCCCCTGGGCATGGCCGTGGCGCGCGAGGCCATGGCGGTGCTGGTGGACGAGAAGCTGGTGAAGCAGAGCGCCAAGCTGGGCCCCTGGTTCATGGAGAAGCTGGGCGAGATCAAGTCCAAAAGCATCGTCAAGGTGCGCGGCAAGGGTCTGTGGGTCGGCCTCGTGCTCAACAAGCCGGCGCGCCCCTACTGCGAGGCGCTCATGGCCGAGGGACTCCTGTGCAAGGAGACCCACGAGAACGTGATCCGCTTCGCCCCGCCGCTGACCATCACCAAGAAGGAACTGAACATGGCGCTGCGTCGCGTGGCCAAGGTGTTCAAGAAGATCGACGGCTAGTTCCAGCGACGATCGAACGTTCCAGGTGGCGGGTCTCCCCCGGGAGGCCCGTCACTTTTTTGTGCCCGGGGTCATCTTTTTATGTGAGTTGATTCCGGCCCTCCTCCTCGATTACGTCACGGGCAGCGCTCGCCCCACGACGCGTCTGCGGAAAGGGGGAGGGAGATGACCCTGATCGCCATCGGGGTGCGGAGCCGGCCACTGGGCCGCGTGTTCGCCATGGTCACGGCATCCGTTCTCTGTGTCCTGCCATCTGCCGCGAACGCCTGGATCGACCCCGGCGACGATTCGGAACTGCTCTACGATCCCCACGGCGCCCTGGTGATCGACGGATCCTACGTGATGAACGTAGGCGAGCTGCAGATCAACATCACCAACTGGGGACTGATCGGTTCCAAGTTCTCGTCGGCCACCTACTACTCCCACGCGCCCTCGGCCCAGTGGCCCGCCGGATCGGGTCACGAGTACCTCTACGCCGCCGGCCTGTGGGTGGGTGGCGTGCTCCTGGGCGAACGTCTCGTGTCGCACGGTTCGATGTCCGGCATCGAGCACGAGATCCGGGCGCAGGACAACGTGGAGGACACCATCTACGAGGCCGTCGGTGGTGCCCTCGTCCGGCCTCTGGGTTTTCCGGACGCCAGCGGTAAGCGCTATCCGGAGCCGAATCCCAACGACGACGAGGACTTCGACGAAGACACCAACGAGGCGCGGATCGACGAGGAGATCCTCAACGGCTACGACGACGACGATGATGGACTGATCGAGGAGGACTTCGGGCAGATCGGCAGTCAGATGATGGTCACCACCACGTATGACAACACCCGCGCGGCGGCCAGCCTGTTTCCCGACCACAAACCCTTGAACCTGAAGGTGGTCCAGGAATCGTTCGCCTGGGAGAACGACCAGGTCGACGATTTCGTGGGCTTCCAGTACACCATCACCAACGTCGGCGTCGTCGACATCTCCAATATCTACATCGGCTTTTACGCCGACTCGGACATCGGACCGCGGGAAGGCATCTCAGTGGCCGGCGACGACATGGCCGGCTCGTTCTCGGGCGCGGTGAAGGCGTCGGACGGCAGCTGGGTTCCCGTGGAGGTGGGCTTCATGTGGGACGCCGCCGAGGAAAATCGCATCGACGGCTACTTCGGCGTGGCCTTTCTCGGGCACGACACCGATCCCGAGGGACTCCGCGCACCCGCGTCCGTCGCCCTGCGCACCTTTCAGCGATTCAGCGGCGAGGCGCCCTTCGACCAGGGCGGCGACCCGACCAACGACGCCGAACGGTACGAGTTGCTCAGTGCCGCCCCCGAGGACCGCGACCCCGACGTGCAACCGGGCCGCGATCAGGACTATCGATTCCTGATCTCCGCCGGTCCCTTCCAGATCCTGAGGGCCGACGAGGACCTCGAGTTTCAGGTGGCGATGGTGGTCGGACCGGGTCGCGCGGGCATGCTGGCCCATTGCGCCGAGGCCGCCCTCACCTGGTATGGAAACTACTTCGACGTGGTCACCGATCAGGAGAACGAGGACGGCGACCTCATCGTCACCGGCGAGAACGGTCGCGAGTCGATCATCTGCCGCGAAGACTTCGGCGACCCCACGCTCTTCGACACCATCTACCCGGACTTCGGGGACGTGACCTGCGTGGATCCCGGCTATCTCCTCAACACCCAGACGCCCCTGAATCCCGACGAGGTGTTCGTCTACCGCGACGGCGCCGAGGCCAAGCACTGCGCCATGATCAACATGGACAACTGCTTCGAGTGCTTCCGCCAGAAGCGTCACGAGGTGGGCGAGACGGCCGAGGTCGCTCGCTGCAGCCAGTACGACATCGAGGAGTACTGGAACTGCTGGAAGGACGGCGAGCCCGTCGCCCGCAAGGCCGGCTGCACCGGCATCGAGGGGCGCGAGACCCAGGTGAACTGGTTGGTGGGCATGGCGCCCCCGGCCCCCGGCATGCGCCTCTGGCCCACCGACAACCGGATGCACGTCTACTGGGACAACACCAGCGAGATCACCGCCGACGTGCGCCTCGGTCAGATCGATTTCGAATCGTACCGGGTCTGGCGCGCCGAGAACTGGACCCGACCATGGGGCGCTTCGGTGGAGAACGGACCCGGCTCCAATCTCTGGCAGATGGTCGCCGAATACGACGTGGTCAACTCGTTCATCGCAGACTACATCGTGGGCCCGGGCGACACGGTGCGCGACACGCTGGCGCTGGGGCCCAACACCGGCCTGGACGCCATCAGCTACCACCCGGTCGTCCTCGACGACCCCTACTTCGCCCAGCTCGCCGACGACATGCAGCAGGTGGTGGACGCCGACTCCGAGGGTTTCTACACCAGCCGCCCGCCCATCTACGACGAGGACAGCAACGTCATCCCCGGTTCCGAACCCCTCGAACGCTGGAGCGGCTACCCGGACGTTATGGACACGTTCTGGGCGGTGACGGTGCGGGAGGAAAGCTCGTACGTCGACCCGATCAGCGAAGACGAGGTCGTGGTGATCGTGGGCAAGGACGCCACCGAGTACTACGAATACATCGACCCCTTCGCCCACAACGGCTTCCTCTACTTCTACTCCGTGACCGCCACCGATCACGAGTTGCAGCTGATCCCCGAGACCGATCCCGCGGAGTACCGGATCGTCGGCCCTGGACAGGCCGGCGATCCGGCCAGCAGCTTCGACTACGGCTCGCCGGCCACGGACTCCCAGTCCGCCGACGATCGCGCGCAGAACGGCGCCAACATCTTCGTCTACCCCAACCCGGCTACCCGCGCAGCCCTGACCGAATTCCAGGAGATGGCCCCCAACTCCGAGGACCCCACGGGCGTGCGGGTGAAGTGGGCCAATCTCCCCCAGGCCCACAACACCATCCGCATCTATTCCGTGGCCGGCGACCTCATCGAGACCATCGATCACGACGGCACCGAGGGCTACGGCGAGGCATATTGGAATCTGATGAGCCGAAACGGCCAGGAAGTGGTCAGCGGGATTTACATGTACGTGGTGCAATCGGACGACGGCGCGTTCGAGGATTTCATCGGTAAGTTCGTGCTGGTGCGGTGACTTGCGGCAACCGTCGCCTGGCCGTCGTGGTCGCCCAGCAGCTGACGGGTTCCCCATGGGAACCCGTCACATTTTTATGTCCCCCGTCATCTTTTTGTGTGAATTGACGGGCTTCGCGAAGGGAGGTTAGGTAACGCTGACGGAACCCCACGATTGCATGTAAGGGGAGGGAAAACATGCGACGAACGATCCCGACAGTTCTATCGCTCGCGATCCTGGCGGCTGCCGGAGCAGCCACCGCCACCATTTACGAGGTACCGGGAGACTACCTCACCATCGGAGAGGCCCTGGACGCGGCGCACGGTTTCCACGACGAGGTGCACGTCGCTCCGGGGACCTACTACGAGCACGGTCTCTCGATCCCGGACTTCGTGACGCTCAAGGGAACCGGCGACCTGCCCCGCGACGTGACCATCGACGCCGGCGGGCAGGGCCGGGTCGTCACCTCCGCCGAGTGGTGCTGGATCGAGAATCTGCGCCTCACCGGCGGCGCCGCGGAGCAGGGCGGCGGCCTCGCGGTGATCGACCGCACCTGCCACCTCACCGACGTGGTCATCGACGCCTGCACCGCCAACCTCGGCGCCGGCATCCTGGTGCGCACCGGCAGCGTCGAGATGGTTCGATGCGAGGTGACCGAGAACGTGGCCGTCACCGCCGGCGGCGGCCTCTACGCCCTGGACGCCCCGAGCGTGATCATGCGCGACTGCGCGATTGCCTGGAACGTTGGCGGCGCGTACGGCGGCGCCTGGTCCGCCGCGCGCAGCAGCGTGACCATGGAAGGCTGCACGGTCGTGGAGAACAGCGTCGACGGTTGGACGACCAACGGCTACCTCCACAACGCCGGCCTCGGTGCAGAGGGCGCGTCTTTCGACGGCATGGGCGTGACCATCACGCGCTCCATCAGCAGCGCCAATACTCCCGAAGACGGCTACGAAGAGGTCGAGTCGGTCGTCGTGACCGATCGAGCCAACCGCATCGAGACCAGCTGCAGCCTGCGCTGGCAGGACGAGTATCCCGGCTGGCCCGGCTACCTCGCCGACCAGCTCGGTGATCCCGGAGCCCAGAACCTCGAGTCCGACCCGCTGTTCTGCCTCGAATCCGGTGAACTATCCGACTACCTCGGCATCGCCGCCGATTCGCCCTGCCTGCCCGCCAACACCGACGGCTGCGGCCTCATCGGTGCCTTCGGCGAGGCCTGTGGCGTGACCGCAACTCCCGATACGCCGAAGGTGAGTTTTGCGCTCCATCCGGCCTATCCCAACCCCTTCAATCCGCAGACCACCGTGGCGTACGCCATCGACCGGGCCGGTCCCGTGTCGCTGGTGATCTACGGTCTCGATGGACGTCGCGTGGCCACGCTGGTCAACGAGGACCGGGCTGCCGGGGCTCACACGGTGACCTGGGCCGGCCTCGACGACCGCGGGCGCAGCGTGGCCAGCGGCGTCTACCTGTGTCGCCTGGTCGCAGGCACGCAGGCCGCCGCCATTCGCATGACCCTGGTCAAGTAAGAAAGGAGAGACGCCATGAATACCCGACAGACCATCACGATCCTGACCCTGGCGGCGCTCCTGACCGTCGCTGCCACCGCCATCGCCCAGACCGGTCCCCTACTGCCACGCGTCGCCATCACCTCGCCATACGCGGTGACCGGCCAGTTGGAAGCTGCCCAGTTGCCATCCTCGCCGAACTTCACCATCGGAGCCAACTCCAACGATCCCGGCGTCAGCATAACCAGCTATCGCACGTTGCTCAAACCGGCGCTGTTACCGGACGGCAACTACGCCGATACCCGGATCGATTTCGAGACCAACCAGTCCTACCTGCTGTCGTTCGACGACGAGGCCTGGACCGAATGGCAACTCTGGCCGGGCGGCGCCGCGGACGTCCCCGTGTCTTACACCGATCTGCCGCAGGTTGAAGACGATCCCAACAATCCTGGACAAACTCGAGCCATCTATTACCTGTTCGCCGCGCAGGTGATGACCGCCGACGGCGTGATCTCGGTCGAGCGGCAATACGGCCTGAACGTGGCCAATTTCCGCATCACCCAGAATCTTGCGCCGACCCTGGCGATCCATCACCCGTTGCTCGGCTCCTGGAAGGGTACCGGTGCCAATCAGATCACCGCCATCGACCTCCTTGCGCACATCAGCGGCGAGTTCCAGTGGGAAGCCGAAGGTGACGGCTACGGCGGCACCATCGAGTCCTACCGGTGGGGGTGGGACGTCCTGGACGTGGACGATCCCGACGATCCCGGCTGGGCCCTGCCCCCTGGCCTGACCGACGCCCACAAGCATTCAGGGCCGATCCCGTTCGAGGCCGGCATCCACACCCTGACCGTACGGGCCGTCGACAACTATGGCGCTCTCAGCCAGCGCGTCTTCGTTCTGGACTTCGTGCCCGTTCCCGATCCATCGAATCAATATCCGCTGCTCCTGGTGGACGACGTGAAGGACCGGAACAGCAATGCCTGGACCGATCAACAAGGAATCCCCCGTGACCGGGATGAGCATCGCGACAGCTTCTGGCTCGACGTCCTTTCGACGACCGGCGGCGTAGCAGGCTTCGAACTCGCGCGCGACGTCATCGACGCCGAGATCCAGTCCGTGGAGATCCGCGACGTGGTGAACTACCGCGCGGTGGTCTGGAGTTCACGCTGGGTCTCGTACCCGAATTCCGCCATCGCCCGGACCTTCCGGCCCATCGACAGTCAGTGGGGCCCGATCCAGCAGCGATACGTCTGGCTCGGGTCGTACCAGGAGAGCGTCGGAAATCTCCTGCTCGCCGGCAGCCGGGCGGCCAACGACTTCGTGCCGGAGTCGCCGTACATGTTGCCGGTGATCTATGGGAGCGCCGAGGGCAATACCTACGGCTGGACGTTCGAGAACAACGAGCAGATCCGCGTCGGATTCGGAGCCGATCAGCTCGGCGACCCGGCTCATCTGCAGATGCACGGCTACCGAAACCTGGGCCTGGCCGCCTTCGACGTCATGAGCCCCAATGCGACCTACTACACGCCCGATGGCTGGTTGCTGCGCACGCGGCGCCAGAACACCTGCGCCGCCCAGAAGGGTCTGACCCTGGACGCCGACTTCGTGGCCAACCACATGCCCGGCGGTGCGGCGTTCGCCGACACCATCTGGACCGAGCAGGTCATCGACTGGCGCGACCAGGATCCCGCCGTGGCCGACGACCTGGCCACCAGCTACCACTGGAGCAACGACGAGTTCTACGACGCCGACGTGCTGGGTCGCGACTCTGCCGTGGTGCCCCAGAATTGCGACGGCGAGGCCTGCGTCGAGCCGCTTCTACGCTCCATCTCACGCTTCGACTGGAACCGTCAGCGCCACGCCCAGGAGCTGGGAGACGAGTGGCCCCAGGACTACTACGGCGTCGGCGACATCGACACCGGCTGCGGCCTGGATGCCCTCGACGGCGACCGAACCACATCGCGCACCAACGACCAGGTCACCGCCTTCGTCACCCACAAGTTCGAGGACCAGAAGCCCAGCCAGGTCGGCGACGTGGTCATGGGCTTCGACCCCTACCGCTTCGACAACGAGCAGATGAAGGACGCCCTGCGCTGGGTGCTGGGCGAACACTTCGGTTTGGACATGAACCCCTAGCCGGGTTCACACAGGTATGGGCAGCCATCCTCCCCCGGCTGCCCGCGCCGATCCCATCGGCGCATCTGGCCCCTGCGATGAGCGGCGCGGGGGCCAACCTTTTTCCCGGCAGCGCCATGCGATCGCGGGATTTGAATATCGAACACGACCTGTCATTTCTGGTATAATCGAGCCCTCCAAGCAAGGAGGGAGACCCATGAATTCCATACGCCCGGTCATGATCCCGGCGATCCTCGCCGTCGTCCTCGGCGCAGGCTCCGCGGCGGCCGTCACGATCCACGTTCCAGCCGACCATGCCACCATCGCCGGTGCTCTCGGCGCCGCCGAGAGCGGCGACGTGGTGGCCGTGGCGCCCGGCATCTACCAGGAGAACGGCCTGCTCCTGGTGTCCGGCGTCCATCTCGAAGGGGCCGGCTCGACCCCGGGCGACGTCATCATCCAGGGCGCCGCGGAGAACCGCGTCCTCACCGTCGCCGGCGGCGACTCCCGCGTGGAGAACCTGCGCATCGAGTCCGGACTCGCCGTCCGCGGTGGCGGCATCCTCGTGGAATCGGGGTCCCCGGCGCTGCGGGACCTCGAGGTCTCCGGCTGCGTCGCCGAACGCGGGGCCGGCATCGCCGTGATCGGCGGCGCTCCCACGCTCGAACGCTGCTTCGTGGTCGGCAACCTGGCCTCGTCCCTGGGCGGCGGACTCTACCTGGTGGACGCCCCGGGCACGACCCTCGTCGACTGCCTGCTCGCCGCCAACGAGGCCCACGACGCGGGTGGCGGCTGGTACGTGGCCCGCAGTTCGCTGTCCCTCACCGGCTGCACCGTGGTCGACAACCGGGCCCCGCTGGGCGCCGAGGGTGTCAGCTTCGGCGGTGACGCCGTGATGGCCGACCGGACCATCGCCGCCGGCAACCACCCGGCGGAAGGCTGGTCCGAGTCCGATCTCGAGCTCACCCTGATCAGCGACCACGCCGGGCGCGTGCAAAATGTTTGCAGCCTGCGGCACGAGCCCGGGTGGCTCGGTCACCTCGGTGAACAACTCGAACACCCGACCGCTCACAACCTCGCCGACGATCCCCTCTTCTGCCGCGACGAGGGCTATCCACAAACCGTCTACGGCCTGGCCGCCAACTCGCTGTGTCTCGCGGTGAACAATCCCGACTGTGACCAGATCGGCGCCTTCGGCCAGGCCTGCGGGCCGGTGGGCGTACCCGGAACGCCGTCCGCGAGCTGCCTGCTGCACCAGCCGTATCCCAACCCCTTCAATCCCGTCACGCACGTGCGCTTCGAGATCGCGCGGGACGGTCCCGTGGAACTGGTGGTCTACGGACTCGACGGTCGCCGCGTGGCCACGCTGGTTCACGAACAGCGGCCCGCCGGCAGTCACGTGGTCACCTGGAACGGTCGCGACGACCATGGTCGCACGCTGGCCAGCGGCGTCTACGTCTGCCGCCTGCGCGCCGACGGTCTCTCGGCCGCCACACGCCTCACCCTGGTCAAGTAGAGAGGAGGAACGTCATGAAGATCCGCAACACCCAACGTCTCGTGACCCTGGCGATCCTTCTGATCGCCACCGTGGCGATGGAGGCCCAGGCGCTGCCCGTGCCGATCATCACCTCGCCGCCGCCGGTGGTGGGCCAGATCCAGTCGGTCTCGCTCTCGCCGTCGCCCAACTTCCTGGTGAGCGGCCACTACCCCGAACTGATCACCCAGTACCGCACGCTGCTGAAGCCGGGGCTGCTCCCGGCCGGCGACTATACCGACACCCGCTACGACTTCCTCAACCACTACAAGTCGCTGGTCGGCTTCGACGACGAGGCCTGGAGCGACTGGACCGCGTGGCCCCCGGGGCACGACCACGTCCGAGTCCAGTACGCCGATCTGCCGGAACGCGACGACCAGAACGCTCGCATCCACTACATCTTCGCCGCCCAGATCATGGCGGCCGACGGCGCGGTGTCGCTGGCCCGGGACTACGGCGTCCAGGTGGCGAACTTCCGGGTCTCCAGCACGCTGGCGCCGCTGGTCTCCATCGAACATCGACTGCTCGGCGCCTGGACGGCCCAGGGTCTCAATAGTGCGGCCAACCTGGACGTGATGCGCGACGTTCCCGGCCTGTTCTCCTGGGAGGCGGACGCCACCGGCTACGGCGGCTTCGTCGTCAGTTCCCGCTGGGGCTGGGACCTCGCCGACCCCGACGACCCCGATGATCCGAACTGGCAGGTGCCGCCCGGCGTCGACCCGGAAAACTGGGAGGCGGGACCGATCCCCTTCGCCTCGGGTGTCCACACCTTCACCATCCAGGTGTTCGACGCCGCCGGCGCCGAGACGCGCTGGGTCATGCTGATCGACATGGTTCCGGTTCCCGACCTCCCATCCCAGCTCCCACTTCTGCTGGTGGATGACGTGGCGGATCAGTCGAGCAACAGCTGGCAGGGAGCGGACGGCACTCCGCTTGACAACGACACCTACCGCGACGCGTTCTGGGAACAGGCGCTCGCCGGGTCGGGCGGCGTGGCCTGGTTCGATCCCGAGGATCACGTGATCGACGCCGAGAATGAACTGGTGTCGATCCGCGACCTGGTGATGTACCGCGCCGTCATCTGGAACAGCCGCTGGGCCTCGGCGCCCGTCACGGCCATCGCCAGCGACTTCCGGCCCGAAGCGGACAACCAGCTCAAGTACACGTGGCTGGGGTCGTACCAGGAACGGGCGGGCAACCTGATCCTCTGCGGCGAACGCATCACCGGCGCCTTCCTGGAGGAGTCGCCCTACGTGCTGCCCATCGTCTTCCAGAGTCCCGAGGGCGACGATTGGCGGGGGTATGAGATCCGCGGATACGGTCGCCTGGTTCGCAGCGGCTTCGGGTTCTTCGAGGGCACCGATGAATGGATCTATCCCTGGCTCTACCCCTACCGCAATCTTGGGCTCGCCACTCAGGACATCACGTCACCCACGATGTCGTCGCTGTATGACCCGGCAGGTATGGAAGTCAACTTGCGTCGCAAGTCACCCTGCGTGGCGGTCAAGGGCCTCGTGCTTGATTCCTCTTTCGCCGCGGCCTACGGGGTGGCCGGAGCCATCCCCGACACCATCTGGACCGAGTCCACCATCGACTGGCAGGACGATCCCGATCCGAACCAGGGCGACGTTCTCACGCTCAACTACATCTGGGGCAACGACGAGCTGTACAACGAGGACATCGCTCACCGCAACATTCCGTATTCGCTGCAGGATTGCGACGGCCAGCCCTGCGTCGAACCCATGCTGCGCACCATCGCACGCTTCGACTGGGTACGGTACGCGCGGCAACTGATCGACCCCGACGATCCGTGGCCCGAGGGCTACTACGGTGGTCAATGGCAGCCGACCCTCGACGAGGTCTGCGGAGTGACGGGGCTCGACCTGTTCCCGGCCACCGCCCGCACCAACGACCGCGTCACCGCCTTCGTCACTCACAAGTTCCGCGAGCAGAAACCGGTGCCCGTGGGCGACGTGGTCCTGGGCTTCGATCCCTACCGCTTCGACCACGCGGCGGCGACCAGTATGATCCGCTGGGTGCTCGGGGAGCATTTCGGGCTGACCATGAACCCGTGATCGCGAGGGCGTGATGGCGTGCGGCCCCCGGCGACTGCGATCGCCGGGGGCCGCGGCTTCAGTGGCGGGGCCCCAGTGACGCCACCTCGTCCTCGCGCAGCGTCCGGGTGATCCGCAGGGGCGGCGAGCCGGTGATCAGCCGCGCGCCCTTGGCGAAGAAGAGGTAGTTCCACAGCCAGTTCCACATCACGGCCACCTTGGCCCGGTACCCGATCAGGAACAGGATGTGCACCAGTCCCCACATGAGCCACGCGAACCAGCCGCCGAAGCGGTGGCGACCGATCTCGGCGACGGCGCGGTTCCTGCCGATGGTAGCCATGCTGCCCTTGTCGACGTAGCGGAACGCCGGCCGATCGGCGCCGTCATCGCGACCACGGGTCTCGGCGGCAATGACGCGCGCCACGTACCGACCGCCCTGGATCGCTGGCTGCGCCACGCCGGGCAGGCCGTCGGGAAACCGGTCGTCGCGGACCTGGGCCAGGTCGCCGAGCACGAAGACCTCGGGATGTCCGCTCAGGGCCAGGTCCGGTCCCACGGGCACGCGGCCGCGCGCGTCGAGCTCGACGCCGAGGCTGAGCGCCAGGGGCGACGCCGCCACGCCTGCGGCCCAGAGCACACTGCCCGCGGCTAGGGACCGGCCATCGATGCGCACGCCGTCCGCGGTGACGTCGGTCACCCGGGCTCCGGTCCGCACGTCAACGCCGAGGCGCCCGAGATCACGGCACGCCCGCGCCGAGGAGGCCGGATCCATGCCCGGCAGCACCCGGTCGGCGCCCTCGAGCAGGATCACGTGCGCGGTGGTGGTGTCGATGTTGCGGAAATCCCGCGGCACGGTGCGCGCGGCGATCTCCTGGAGCGCGCCGGCCAGTTCCACCCCGGTGGGTCCGGCGCCCACCACGACGAAGGTCAGCTTGGCGCGTCGGACGTCGGGGTCGGCCTCCTGCTCGGCCTCCTCGAAGGACATCAGCACCCGCCGGCGGATCTCCAGGGCATCGTCGATGGTCTTGAGTCCGGGCGCGTGCTCGGCCCAATGGTCGTTGCCGAAGTAGCTGTGCGTGGCGCCGGTAGCGAGCACCAGGTAGTCGTACCCGGCCTCGCCACCCTCGTGGCGCACCGCGCGCCGGTCCAGGTCCACTGCTTCCACGCCATTGAGGTAGACCCGGCAGTTGCGCTGGCTGCTGAGAATCTTGCGGATGGGCTCGGCGATCTCCGCCGGCGACAGCACCGCCGAGGCCACCTGGTAGAGCAAGGGCTGGAACAGGTGGTAGTTGTTGCGGTCGAAGAGGGCCACGTCCACGGCGGCGCCGCGCAGGCCCTTGGCCGCATTCAGCCCGCCGAATCCGCCGCCGACGATGACGACGCGCGGTCGCCCGGCGGCTGCCAGGCTGCGGTCGGATCGATTCATGACCTGCCTCCTTCTCGAAACCGTCCTGGCCTCAGCATAAGCACGGACGCCGGAGATCCCACGGGACAATGCGAGGGGAACCGATTATCGTTAGCAGATCGCCCGCCCAGGCACCTGTTCTGAAGAGGTCCTCATGAAATGCACCGCCGTCGTCGCCTGCCTTGGTCTGTTCAGCGTTCTCGCCTGCGGCCCCGTCCCGGAGCCCGCGACCGACGTTGCGGCGCCCACCGCCGCGAGCGCCTCCCCACAACTCGACGCCATCATCGCCCACGCCCTGGCCGACACCTTCGCCCTGGACACCCTGCGTGAACTCTGCGACGAGGTCGGGCCGCGTCTCGCCGGCAGCGACGGCATGCGCCGTGCCCACGCCTGGGCCGTGAAACGGCTGACCGCCGCCGGCGCCGACTCGGTGTGGCTGGAGCCGGCGACCGTGCCGCGCTGGGAGCGCGGCGTGGAATGGGCCCGGCTCACCGCCCCCTACGACGCCCCGCTCACCATGCTGGGGCTCGGATTCAGCGAGGGCACAGGCCCCGACGGCATCGAGGCCGAGATCCTTGCCGTGCGCGACTGGGAAGAGTTCGAATCGCGGGCGGAGGAGGCCGCGGGCAAGATCGTGCTCTTCGACCCCCCGTGGAAGAGTTACGGCCCCAATGTGCGCTACCGGATCGACGCCGCCAGCACGGCCGCCCGTCATGGCGCGGTGGCAGCGCTGATCCGCCCTGCGGGATTCGGCCAGAACACGCCCCACACCGGAGTCATGCGCTATGCCGACGACGCGCCGCGAATTCCGGTGGCCTCGCTCAGCACCGAGGATGCGGCCCTGCTCCACCGTCTGGCCGACGCCGGCGCCGCACCTCGCGTGCACCTGAAGATGAGCGCCACGACGCTCGAGGACGGCCCCTGCGCCAACGTGGTCGCCGAGTTTCGCGGTCGTGAGATCCCCGAGGAGGTGGTGCTCATCGCCGGTCACCTCGACGCCTGGGACACCGGCGGCGGCGCCCACGACGACGGCGCCGGCTGCGTGATCATGGTGGCGGTGCTGAAGGCCCTCGCCGACCTCGACCTGCGACCGCGACGCACCGTGCGGGTGGTCCTCTACACCAGCGAGGAGTACGGCGGCCAGGGCGGGCGTGCCTATGCCGAGCAGCACGCGGCCGAGATCCCGAACATCGTACTCGCCCTGGAGAGCGACAGTGGATGCTTCGCGCCCGCCGGCTTCTCCGTGCGCGCCGACTCCACGGTGGTGGCCGACCTCGCGGCGTACGCCGCACCACTGGCCACGCTGGGCGCCGACGGCGTGCGCAAGGGCGGCGCCGGCGTCGACATCGGGCCGCTCGTGGAACGAGGCGTGGTCGGCGTCGGGCATCGCGTGCACGGCAGCGACTATTTCCGCTACCACCACAGCCCGGCAGACGTGTTCGCCGCGGTCGATCCGGCCGATCTCGCGGCCAACGTGGCCGCCGTGGCTGCCTTCGTATTCAACCTGGCCGACGCGCCGGAGCCCTTGCCGCGTAATGCGCCGGCAACGACACCATAATTATCGCCTTTCAATCGGCGGCAAGTGGCCTATCATGGCTTCATGAGGCTCCGGGACGGATCGCCGTCCGCGCTCCCCACCAGCAGGAGGCTCCTCGTGTATCCGCCTCGCTCCAACGCCGACCCTCATGCGATCGCGCCGACCCGCGAATCCCTTCTCGGCAAGATCAGCAATGTCCTCGAGGCTGCGATCTTTCTCCACGACGCCGACACCGGGGCCATCATCGAGGTCAACGACACGGTCTTGCGTCTGTTCGGCTATTCGCGCGACGAGATCCTCGCCCTGGACATCGCCGACCTGAGCAACGGCGCGCCACCTTACGATCAGATCCATGCCCGCGAGAAGGTCGCCGCCGCCATGGAACGCGGCCCCCAGACCTTCGAGTGGCAATCGCGCCGCAAGAACGGAGAGCTCTTCTGGACCGAGGTCACCCTGAGCCGGGTGGTCGTCGAAGGCGCCGCGCGCGTCCTCGCCGTGGCGCGCGAACTGCCCGAGGTCGCGTCGGTCACCGAGGAAGGGCACGACCGCGAACGCCTCCTCGCCTTCACCCAGTTCACCGTGGATCAGGCCAAGATGGCCGTGTTCTGGTGCCACAGCGACGGCTCGTTCTTCTACGTCAACGATACCGCCTGCGAGTGGCTCGGCTATCCCCGCGGCGAGTTGTTGAAGATGCACATCGCCGACATCAATCCCGAGTTCCCCCGCGAGTCCTGGGACACACACTGGCGGGCCGTCCGGTCCAAGGGACTGCTGCACATCGAATCCCTGCATCAGCGCCGCAACGGTGAGATCTACCCCGTGGAGATCTATTCCAGTTACGTGCGCTTCGAGGGCGGTGAGTACAAGCTGTCGTTCGTCAACGACATCACCGAGCGCAAACGTGAGGAGAATGAACGACTCTCCCTCGAGGAGCGCCTTCGCCATGGCCAGAAGATGGAAGCCATCGGCACCCTGGCCGGCGGCGTGGCCCACGACCTGAACAACCTGCTGTCGCCCATCCTGGGCTACTCCGAGATGCTCGAAGGCGAGTTGCCCGACGGCGACCCGCGTCGTGCCTGGGCCGAGGAGATCCACGGCGCCGGCAGCCGTGCTCGCGACCTCACGCGGCAGCTCCTTTCGTTCGGCCGCAAGCAGGCCCTGGAGATGCAGGTCGTCAATCCCAACGACATCATTTCCAACCTGGGGAATCTGCTGGCGCGCACCATCCGCGAGGACATCGCGATCCACGAGAATCCCGCCGCCAACCTGCCGCCCATCGCCGTGGACGTGGGCCAGCTCGAGCAGGTCATCATCAACCTGGCCATCAACGCCCAGGACGCCATGCCCGACGGCGGCACCCTCACCATCAGGACCCGCGCGGCAACCACCGAAGATGTCTACCGCCACATGCAGCCTGCCGGTCAAGAGCCGGGACCCAGCGTCCTGATCAGCGTGAGCGATACCGGTCAAGGCATGGACCAGGACGTCCTCGATCACGTCTTCGAGCCGTTCTTCACCACCAAGGCCAAGGGCAAGGGCACGGGCCTGGGCCTGGCCACGGCCTACGGCATCGTCAGCCAGCACGGCGGCACGATCTGGGCCACCAGCGAACCGGGCAAGGGTTCCACGTTCTGCGTCTGTCTGCCCCAGGCAGCGGACCCGGAACAACCCGCGATCGCCGAATCCAACACGCCGGATCCCGAGCGGGGCACCGAGACTGTTCTGGTCGTCGAGGACAACGATGCGGTGCTCAGGCTCACCACCGAACTGGTGGACAGTTTCGGCTACACCGTCCTCTCCGGTGGCGATCCCGCGGCGGCCCTCGCACTGGCGGACGAGCATCCGGGAACCATCGATCTGCTCCTGACCGACGTGATCATGCCCGACCGCAACGGCAAGGTGCTGTTCGAGGAACTCGCCGCTCTGCGTCCCGATCTCCGGGTGCTCTACATGTCGGGCTACACCGACGACGTCATCGCGCCCCACGGTGTCATCGACGCGAGCACCCGATTCCTGCAAAAACCCTTCACCGCTGTGATGCTGGCAGCCAAGATCCGGGAAGCCCTGGACGACGACTGAACTGGCGCCCCCCAGGGCCCGCACCTACCTTTCGCGGATCATTCTCGCAACGACTTCATCCCGAGGAAGCCCCGACTTGTCCGCCTGGCTCCAGCGAATGCGCAGCATGGGCCGCCGCCCCGCCGAGGGCGGCCCCAATCCCATCCTCGAGGGCAAGGTCACGCCGACGCTGCTCGGCCTGTCCATTCCCATGATCATGGCCATGGTCCTGGTCACGTTCTTCGGCCTGGTGGACATGTTCTATCTTGGCCGCTTCAGCCCCGAAGCCATGGCGGCCGTGGGCCTGGCGTTCCCGGTGACCTACCTGCTGCACACGTTCGGCGGCGCCCTCGCCTCGGCCTGCACCAGCAGTTGCTCGCGGCTCATCGGATCGGGGCGCGCAGACGAGGTGCCCAACCTGCTCCTGCACGTGATCCTGCTGGCGGCGGCGCTGTCGATCCTGCTGATCCCGGGCGGCATGGCCCTGCTGGGCGTCGAGCCCTCCCTGAACTCGCTCGACACCGATCCCACCGTGCGCCAGATGGCGCGCCAGTACGGATTGATCTACTTCCTGGGCGGCTTCTTCAGCCTCTTCGCCATGAGCGTCAACTCGCTGTTCCGGGGCGAGGGCGACACGATCTTCCCGTTCAAGGTCATGGGCCTGGGCCTGGTGCTGAACATCATCCTGGACCCCCTGTTCATCTTCGGGCCGGGACCGTTTCCGCGCCTGGGCGTGGCCGGCGCCGCGGTGACCACGGTGGTCAGCTTCGGCGCCGCGTCGCTGCTGGTCCTGCGCGAGCTGCTCACCGCCGACCGCAAGGTGCGCCTGATGCGCGGCGCCTGGCGCTGGAATCCCGCCATGATGCGCGACCTCTTGCAGGTGGCCGGACCCGCGTCGCTGGCCAACCTGTCGCTGCCGGTGTCGGTCATGCTCATCAACAAGATGATCGCCGGCTTCGGCACCATGGCCGTGGCGGGCTACGCCGCCGCTCGGGTGGTGCATTCGGTGGTCTTCCTGCCCATGCTCGGCCTCTCCATGAGCATGATGATCATGGTGGGCCAGAACCACGGCGCCGGAAAGCGCGACCGCGTACGCCAGATCACCCTGACCACCCTCCGCTTCACCCTCACCGTGGTGACCTTGATGGCCCTGCCGGTGGTGCTGTTTCCCGAGTGGGCCCTGTTCTGGGTCAAGGACGAGGCCGTCGTCGCGGCCGCCCTGCCGCTGGTGCGCTGGGGTACGTTGACGCGGCCCATGCTGGGCATCGTCAACGTGGCCGCCTTCTGGTTCCAGGCCAAGGGCAACGGGCCGGCCGGCATGGTGCCCAACAGCGTGCTGCGGGTGATCTGCGAGCCGCTGGGCGTATGGTTCGGGCTGCAGATCGCCGGGCTGGCGGGCGGCTGGTACGGATTCGCCATCGGCGACACCGTCGGCGGCGTGCTGTTCCTGGTGATCCTGTTGTGGCGGCTGCGAGCCTACGTGCGCGACGCCGATCCGGCCCCCACGGTGACCTGATCCCGGGCAAGATCCGCAGTTTCGGCGTCCTGGCACATATCTGGCTCTTTTCCTCCCGGAACTCGCGCGGGACCGACTCCCGCGCCGCGCTCACGCGTTTCCGGGAGGCCCCCCATGCGTTCGCTCCAGATACTCCTCGTGGTCCTGCTCATGGCCGCAATGTCCCTCGTTGCGGCCTGTTCCAGCGACGATGACGACCCGACCGACCCCACCGGCCCGGTCGGCAACGGCGCCGGCGACGCCCTCGCCGGATACTGGGACGCCGGCGATCAGGCCGGCGAGGCCCTGACCGAGGTGAACGATCTCTGGGCAACCTTTGCCGCCCAGGCCGCCGATCCGGACGTTCCTGCCGTGACCACCCTCGCCTCCGCCGAGGAATTCGCGGCTGGCAGTGCGGAAGCGGCAGCACTGCTGCGGATCTGGCACGACCTCGAGGTTCGTGTGGCCCCCCAGAACAAGGCTCAGCTCGACGAAGACGCTCTCGACACGGCTCTCGAGGTGCTCGACGGCGCCGCCACCGCCGCGGTCACCAGCGGCGAGGCCCTGATCACGGGCTGGAAGGTGCTGGGCGGCATCGCGGGTCTGCGCGAGGCCCTCTCCGATCCCGACGGCACCATTCCGGTGACCGGCATCCTGGCCGAAGCCCTGAACGATCGTCTCGTGCGGCGCGACGAACTGGTGACGGTCGCCATCATGGACGACGACAGCCGCAGCGGCAGCCTGCCCCTCGACCAGTTCGAAGGCGCCACCCCGACCGCACGCGCCACCTGGTACGCCGATCTCGACGGCGACCACTCCATCAAGCGCCAGTGCCGCGCCGCCGTGCCCGGCTGGGACACCACCGAGCGCGACCTTTCGCTGGCCCTCCTCGAGCGCGCCGCCCGCGGCCAGCTCCGCCTCTTCGCCGACGTCGGCCCCGGCGGTGCGCCACTCAACGACCTCGCCGGCCACCTCACCGGCGCCCTCGAGACCCAGCCCAGCGAACACGAGATCACCTTCGACCTGCGTGACGGCGCCACGGACGACGCCATCGTGGGCCAGGCCATGCTCGTGATTCGCCGACGCGACCAGCCCGACGAGGAACCGCGCCTGGCCATCCTGGCGGGCACCGTGGCCCAGATCGTGGCGGACCTGCCCGCCGGCCACTACGACGTGGTGGCCCTGGCTTCCGGCTGGGCCCGCGACATCGCCGTGGACGTGGCCACCGCCGAGGGCCTGCAGGTGCCGCTCCGTCTGAGCCATCTGCTGAATCAGACCGTGATCCTCGAGGGCATCGAGGCGCCTGCCATGGCCGGCGCCGGTCAGCGTGTGGAGCTGAGCGCCCTGGCGGCCAGCACCACGGGCAGCCCGGTGCACTTCGCCTGGGAGATCCGCGGCGGCGACACCGAGATGGCCACCGCCAGCGGATCCAGCTTCGTCTTCACCCCCGCCGAGGCGGGCACCTACGTGGCCGTGGTCACCGCGCGCGACGATCATGGCGCAGCGGAGGTCGACTCGGTCACCGTCGAGGTCACCAGCTTCGCGGTGGAGGTCTTTCGGAGCGAGTTCCTCATCGAGCAGCTGGCCGACTTCCACTTCAATCCCGGCGAGCAGGACACCCTCTGGCTGTGGGTCGCCAACCGCGGCAACGAAACGGTGGTGGGCACGCCGCGCCTCACCGGCCGCGACGGCTTCGAGCTCGACCTGACCGAGAGCACCTGGACCCTCAACGCCGGCTACCAGACCCGCTGGCAGGTCCCCATCTCGCTGCCCGCAGACTTCGACGAGCCGTCGGTGAAGCTCGACTTCTCTTTCACCAGCGGCGACGAGACCCTGGTGCAGACCCTCGACTATCGCGTGGACTTCTACGCCGAGATCAACTACATCCGCTCGCCGGTCCTCAGCCGCGTGCTGTCCATCTCCGGCGTGGTGGCCAATCCCGGCCTCGAAACGGCGCAGCTGATCATCGACCGCGACCGCAATCACGTCTACGACTTGCCGCTCACCGACGGAGCCTTCGAGCAGGTGGTGATCCTGCCCGGCAGCGAGGAGCCCCGCCGGATGACTCTCGAGGTTGTGGCCGAGGCCGGCAACCGGCGCGAGACCGCCCGCGCGGGCTTCATGGCCGCCGTCGCCCGGGCCGACTTCCGCACCACCCTGTTCTGGGACACCAACGGCACCGACGTCGATCTGTGGATCACCGACCCGGACGGCGAGAAGTGCTACTACGCCAACCAGCTCACCGCCAGCGGCCTGGAGCTGGACGTGGACGACGTGACCGGCTACGGCCCCGAGAACATCACCGGCGAGACCTCCCTGCCTCCCGGCGACTACCTGGTCCAGATCCACTACTTCAGCGACCACGGTACCAATCTCGACAGTCACTGCACGGTGCTGATCACCCTGCTCGAGGGCACGGACGACGAGTCCATCGAGAGCTACGAGGAGACCATCTCCGACGGCGACGTCTGGACCGTCGCCACGGTAACCTGGGACGGTGCCAAGTGTACGGCGGTGACGTCGGCACCCCGGCGCACCATCACCAATCAGCCCCGCCTCGGCGAAAAATAGCTCGCGTTCGAGCTGTCGGGCGGCCTCTTGCCGCCCGCAGCTCGACGCTCCGGACCGTACTTGATGCCGAAAACCCCCACTCGGGTTGCAACCGGGTGGGGGTTCTTGCGTATATTGGCGGCTGGCCCGGGGCGATCCGGGCCGCTTTTTCGTCGTTGCTTGCCCGTTGCTACCCCGGAGGTCCCCGATGCGACGTCTGTCGTCGTTCCTCGTTCTGATTCTTGCTGCCGGTTTCGCCTTTGCCGCCCCCAGCCAGCCCGATCTCGACGACATGCGCCTCTTGCGCATGCCCGATATCCACGGCGACCAGGTGGTGTTCGTGTACGCAGGCGATCTCTGGACCGCCGGCGTCCAGGGCGGCAACGCCCACCGTCTCACCAGTTCGGTCGGTCTGGAGACCATTCCCAAGTTCAGCCCCGACGGCCAGTGGATCGCCTTCTCGGCCGAGTACGACGGCAACCACGACGTCTACGTCATGCCCGCCGCCGGCGGCGAGCCCACCCGGCTCACCTTCCATCCCGGCGGGGACCGCGTCATCGACTGGGAGCCCGACGGCAAGCACGTCCGCTTCCAGTCCGCCCGCGAGAGCCGCACCGGTCGCGACCGGCAGCTCTACACCGTGAGCGCCGAGGGCGGCCTGCCCGTGCGCAATCCGCTGCCCACGGCCGGCCTCTCGAGCTGGAGCCCCGACGGCAAGCGCCTGGCCTTCAACCGCATCTCCCGCGAGAATCGCACCTGGAAGCGCTACAAGGGCGGCATGGCCCAGGACGTGTGGATCTTCGACTTCGACGCCAACCTGACGACGCAGGTCACCGACTGGGTCGGCAGCGACAACTTCCCCATGTGGAGCGGCGGCGCGATCTACTACAACAGCGACCGCAAGGACGGGAAACTCAACATCTGGGCCTGGGACGAGGCCAGCGGCGAGCATCGCCAGGTCACCGACCACGGCGACTACGACGTCAAGCACCCCAGCCTCGGTCCCGACGCCATCATCTACGAGAACGGCGGCTGGCTGCACACCCTCGATCTCACGCAGGCCAACCCCAAGCCGCAGCGCCTGAAGATCGGCGTGCGCAGCGACAACGTGTGGGCCCGCCCCCGCCTGCGCAGCGTCGACCAATGGCTGCGCGGCGCCTCCCTCGGTCCCGACGCCAACCGCGTCACCGTGGGCGCCCGCGGCGACGTCTTCACCGTGCCTGCTGAGAATGGCCCCGTGCGCAACCTCACCGGCACCCCCGGTATCCGTGAGCGCGAGGCCAACTGGTCCCCCGACGGCAAGACCATCGCCTACCTCAGCGACCGCTCCGGCGAGTACGAGCTCTACACCCGCGCGGCCGACGGCAGCGGCGAGGAGAAGAAACTCACCAGCGGCCTCGGCGGCTGGACCTACGGCTACTCCTGGTCGCCCGACAGCAAGCACCTGCTGCTGAGCAACGTGGCCCTGGAGCTGATCCTCATCGACGCCGAGAGCGGCAAGCGCAAGGTCATCGACCAGGGCATCGCCGGCCCGCTCAATATGGCCTCCTGGAGCCCCAAGAGCGACTGGATCACCTACTCCAAGTCCGCGGCCTCCGGCTTCAATTCCATCTACCTGTACAACCTGGCGTCGGGTGAGACCCACCAGATCACCGACGACATGACCGATGAAACCCACCCCTGCTTCGACGACGAGGGCAACTACCTCTTCTTCGCCTCGGCGCGGCACTTCAATCCCACCATCGGTGGCTTCGACCTCAAGCCCATCTGGGCCAACATGGACGGGCTCTTCCTGGTGACCCTGCGCGCCGACGTCGACCATCCCTTCCCGCCCGAGATCGACGAGGTCGAGGTGAAGGAAGACGACGATGAGGACGAGGAAGATGACGACGAGAAGAAGGAAGACGGCGACGACGAGGATGAGGAGGCCGAGGAAGAGGACGAAGGCATCGTCATCGAACTCGACGGCCTGGCCGACCGCATGGTGGCCCTGGACGTGGACGCCGGCAACTACTTCAGCCTCGCCTTCGCCAAGGGCAAGCTGTTCTACGTGAGCCGCCCCTTCGCTGCAGGCGGCGGCCGCGGCAATGGCGGCGCCCGCAGCGCCCTCAAGGTCTTCGACATGGAAGAGCGCGAGGAAGAGACCGTGCTCGCCGGCGTCGGCGGCTACGAGCTCGCGGCCAGTGGCGAGAAGATCCTCTACATGATGGACGGAAAGCTGGGCATCATCGACGCCAAGGCCGATCAGGAGCCCGCCGAGAAGCCCCTGCGGACCGGCGAGATGAAGGCCCGCGTGGACCAGCGCGCCGAGTGGACCCAGATGCTGCGCGACGCCTGGCGCCTGGAGCGCGACTTCTTCTACGACCCGGACATGCACCAGGTGAACTGGGGTCACGTCTGGGACCGCTACAGCCAGCTCACGCCGTACATCAGCCACGGCTCCGATTTCACCTACCTGGTGGGCGAGATGATCGCCGAGCTCAACGCCGGCCACGCCTACGCCCGCCCCGGCGATCAGCCGCGCGCCGAACGCATCGGCACCGGCCTCTTGGGCTGCGACTTCGAGCGGGACGGCGACCGCTACCGCTTCGCCACCGTCTACAACGAGCGCGACTGGAACGGCGGCGCCGACACCCCGCTGTTCGGACCCGGCCGGACCGTGGCGGCGGGCGAGTACCTGCTGGCCGTCGACGGTGTGCCCGTGGAAGCGCCCGTCAATCCGTACAGCCTGCTGGTGGACCGCGTGGGCGACCAGGTAGTCATCGAGGTCGGTCCCAACAAGAATGGCGACGACAGTCGCGAGATCACCGTGGAGCCCATCCGCAGCGAGTTCAGCCTGCGCTACACCGCGTGGGTCGAGGCCAACCGCCGCCGCGTCGACGAGCTGTCCGGCGGCAAGATCGGCTACCTGCACCTGCCCAACACCGCAGTCGGCGGCCAGCGCGGCTTCGTGAAGGGCTACTACCCGAACCTCCGCAAGGATGGCCTCATCATCGATGAGCGCTTCAACGGCGGCGGCTTCATTCCCGACTTCTTCATGAACATCATGCGCCAGCGCCTGGTGAACCTGTGGCGCCCCCGTTACGGCCAGGACTGGCGCACGCCGGGCACCGCGTTCCTGGGTCACCTGGCCATGGTGTCGAACCGGTATGCCGGTAGCGGAGGCGATGCGCTGCCCTACTACTTCAAGGCCTACGAACTGGGACCGGTGATCGGCACGCGGACCTGGGGCGGCCTGGTGGGCATCAGCCGCGGCATCCCCCTGATGGACGGCGGCAACGTCACCTTCCCCGAGTTCGGCATCTATAGCCTCGACGGCGAGTGGGTCGTGGAGAACCACGGGGTGGATCCGGACATCTACCTCGACAACATGCCCGAGGCGGAGATGGCCGGCGGCGATCCGCAGCTGGAGAAGGCGGTGGAGGTGCTGCTGGAGAAGATCGCGGCCGAGCCCATCGATCTGCCGGAGGTTTCGCGGTTCCCGCGGGATCGGAAGTAGATCGGAACCGGATCTCGGATCAGCGCCCCCGGCCTCGCTGGCCGGGGGCGCTTGTTTTTATCGCGACTGCGCTCACTCGCTGCTATCCGGACATGGCAGGTCTCCCTCTTCCACGACGAACTGATAGGACGCAGGGAGTTCTGCCCCGACGATGATGATCCGCAGGGAGCAAAGCATGCGAACCAAAAAGGGCGTCAAATTCGACGACCGGACGACCATCGCCGCCTACGACCAGTTGCAGGTGCCGTACCTCTCACTGCCGTGGGCGACCCATCTGGCGGACGGCTTCGCGGTCTGGCGAGGCAAGACGGTGCTGGACCTGGCCACCGGAAGCGGCATCGTCGCCGACGTGCTGGCATCTCGCGTGGGCCCCGAAGGACGGATCATCGCCGCGGACATCAGCGGCGAGATGCTGGAACGGGCGCGCCGTCGCTGCGCTGGGTCCTGCGCCCCCGCGGAACGGTGATCGCTTCGACCTGGCGATCGCTGGCGGAGTGCCAGTACTTCTGCCGGGTTCGTGACGCTCTGGTGGCCGTGGGCGAAGCGGACCTGGCGGAGAAGCTTCATGCCCCATTCGACCACATGCCGGCGGTCGAACTGCGTGAGCATTTCTCCGCAGCCGGCTTCGAGAACGTCCAGGTGGACCACCACACGCTGGAGTTCACGGTCCCGGGCGGCATCGCACAGGCGATCGCCACGGCCTGGTCCACGGTCGTCGGAACTGAGCTCGCGGCCATGCCCGAGGGCAAGCAGGCTGGTCTCCGCGCCGCCCTCGCAGGCATGCTCCGGGAGCTGAGCAACGACGGCCGAACCATGGGCAAGACGGTCTCCAACGTCCTGACGGCCACGAGACCGACTCGTTGAATTCCATTGCCCAAGGGCCGGAAAATCGCCGCTTGCAGCAGCGACGGAACGGCACGGGTGACGCCTGTCCAGATACTCGACCGTGCTGGGGTCCGAATCCGGATTGGCGGCCCTGGACCTCAGAAACTATCGTGGGGCAAGAAATCGGGCCAATTGACAATTCGGGATCGGAAAAGGGGTCGACATCCATGGCGAGATACACCGTGAGGGTCATCGTGCCGAGCATCATGCTCATGCTGGCGTTCGCCGGTTGCAGCGACGACGAAACGACCGCACCGAGCGACCCGATGGGCGACGGCCACTTCAGCCTCAAGCTCATCGATGCGGCCGGCCCCTACGACGAGGTGAACATCGAGGTGATCCAGGTCTCCGTCCACCGGGCGGGCGAGGATGACGACAGCGGCTGGATGGTGGTCGACGAGGACACGCTGGCCGTCAACCTCCTCGAGTACACCAACGGTAACTTCGTGATGCTCGCCGACAGCGCCCTGGCGGCGGGAAACTACACGCAGGTCCGACTGCTGCTGACGGAAAACAACACGGTCGTCGTGGACGGAGAAAGCCACGAACTGGTGATCCCCAGCGGAACGACCAGCGGCCTGAAGCTGAATCATCCGTTTACCATCGCTGAAGGCGTCACCTACGCGGCCACCCTCGACTTCGATGCCGAGCGCTCGATCCACATGACCGGCAACGGCACCTACCGGATGAACCCCGTCATCCGCATCGTGGTCGACGAGGTCAGCGGCAGCATCTTCGGCACCATCGACCCGGTGGCGGCGAGGGCCCGGATCATGACCGTGGCCGGAGACGACACCGTGTCTACCTACGCCGACACGTTGACCGGGGACTTCCGACTGATGGCCCTGCCTGCCGGAGGTTACGACGTCGAGATCGCCGCCACCGTCGGAGCCTGGCGCGACACGGTGCTGGCCGACGTGCAGGTGCCGGCGCAGGGTGAGGCGAATCTGGGGGGCATCGAGTTGACGGAGATCCCCGCTCCCTGATCATCGACGACTGTCTGCCGATCGGAGAGATCGGCAGACAGTCACCCCGTCCGCATGGCCAGGACCTCGTCGAGACTTGGCGGCGTCTCATACCGGGCGAACGCCGTCTCTTTAGTATCGATGC
>PIVY01000349.1 GCA_003353795.1 bacterium | reverse complement strand
AGACGATGCGAGCCGTAGGCGAAGGCGTCGGCCTCGTCGCGCGTGATCTCGTAGCGCCGTCCCAGTTCCTCGGCCGTATTGGCCATGGCCATCTCCGCGCCGGGGTCGTACAGCCCCAGCAATAGGGTGTCCTGCAGCATGGTGCCCCGGGACAGTCCGCGCGGATCCGCCGGACCGTACTTCTGGATGCCCTCCCCGACCTTGCGGCCGCGCAGCCCGTAAACGCTGAAGGGGTACTGCATGCTCTCGGCGCCGCCGACGACGAGGAACGGGCGCCCCTCGTCGTGTCGCACCCCGGCCAGGATATGCTCCATCCCGACCGCCACCGCCTCCGCACCGCTGCCGCAGATTCGCGCCACCGTCAGGGCGGGGACGTCGTCCGGCAACCCGCCACGCCAGGCCATGCCCTGTGCGGCATAAATGCTGTCGCGGTGGCTGTGAGACGCCATGCCCATGATGACGTGGCCGATCAGATCTGGTGCCACCGGCGTGCTGGCCAGGGTTGCCTCGATGGCCAGTCCGCCCAGAGCCGTGGTGGCGTAGCGCGCGAAGAGGCCCGGCTCGCGATTGTCGATCAGGATGTCGGCCCGGGGCGTGCGCCGCGCGCCGTCGACGATGACGATGGATCGCTCGTTGCTCATGGTCGCCCCCCGCTCACTCGTTCATGAAGACCGCGGGCACCCGGGGTCCGTTCTGGACGAAATTGGTCATGCCGATGCCGTAGTCGACGGTGTCCTTGCAGCGCGCGAACGCCTCGGCCTCGAGTTCCAGTCCCGCCTCGAGATCCCGCGCCAGGCCCGCGCGGATCACGTCGGTCAGGATCCGGTCGATGGCCAGGGACCGGTGGCCGATGTCCACGGCGGGCAGAATTTCCGGCACCGGCAGCGGCGTCGGATCGATCGCCGAGATCGCAACCCGCCCCGCCAGGCCGTCGCGCAACAACGCCTTGGCGGCCGCCACCGGATCGTCGGTCGGCTCGCCGGTCGCCCATCCCCAGGCGCAGGCGTCGGCGGCGGTGATCGTGGCGCCGGTTCGCAGCATCGCAGCGGCGTGCTCGAGCCCGACGAGCCGCGGCAAACGCTGGGTCCCGCCGTAGCCGGGAATGATGCCCAGGTTGACCTCAGGCTGGCCCAGCATCAGGCGGCGGCCAACGACGCGGGCGTGGCAGGCCATGCTCAATTCGGACCCACCTCCGAGCACCGGACCGTCCAGCGCGGCGACGACCGGCTTACCGAACCGTTCAATCTGCCGCAGCACGCGCTGGCCCCGGCGGCACTTGTCAGCAGCCGCGGCGGGTGTCTCGAGCACGGCCAGTTCGTTGATGTCGGCGCCGGCCAGGGCACCGCCGTAGCCCGTGAGGACCACCCCGGAGACCTCGTCGTCGCTACCCAGCTCCGCGAAGACGTCGGCCAGTTCGTCCATGGTCTGGTCGTTGAGGGCGTTGAGGACCTCGGGCCGCTGGATCGTCACCACCGCCAGTTCGCTGTCGCGATCCACCTTCACGTGGCGCTCGAACTCCAGGAGGCACTTGTCGGCGATGCTCCGTGGCACCTCGAAACCGGGGTTGGCCGCGGCGTACTTGGTACAGATCTCGTGCACGCGGTCCAGGCCGAGATCCTCGGCCAGGTCCAGCAGGCCTGAAGCGAAGCCCAGCGCGTTGCGAGTCAGCCAGTTCAGATCGGC
>PIVY01000348.1 GCA_003353795.1 bacterium | reverse complement strand
CCCTATCCAGTGCTCAAAGTGCTCAATAGGAGTGTGGTGCTAGCCGTCGCCCACCCTCGGGGCGCCTACCTCTTCCTACCTATCTCTCTTCGCAGTTTCTCGCCAATCAATCGGACTCAGGGCCGGTGCTTTGACGCAGTATATTGTACTTCGAGGTAGTATGAACTCAGAACGGCCCCCCGAGAGCGCCTCTTCGACGCCCACGGGTCCCGGGGGGTCGGAGGGGTTGCGAGAGGGCCTTGGCTATTTTTTGTTTGAATCCCGGAGGCCGTTCGAACATGTAACGTGCGTTCCACGTGCCCGTCCCCAGCAAGGACAACATGCTAGCCCAGCAGGCCGCTCCCACCGCCGCCCGCGGCGTAGGCAAGGCGGCAAAGGGTGGCAAGGGCGGCGGCAAGGGCGGTGGCAAGGGTTGTGGCCGTGTGGCGCACCAGACCCACTTTGCGCCGCCGCCCTCAACGCCCGATACTCGGTTGAGCCGGCGGAGCGACGGCGGCAGAGTTGCGGCCGCCGGCGACCTCACACGGCGTCGAGCGCCGTAGAGACGGCCCCGAGAGCCGCCGCCAGGTGTGCCACGACCGTGGTCGCGAGGCTCGTGGCGATGGATGCGTCAGACCCGCTTTGCGCCGCCATCCTCAACGCCCGATACTCGATCAGAGCCGGCGGAGCGACGGCGGCGGAGTTGCGGCCGCCGGCGACCTTCCCCTCGACCACGCCGCCGACCCGTCGACAAGCACACGCGGACTGCCATCGAGAAGAAGGAGAAGGATGGCGGCGCATCCGGAGCCCGCGGGCGCAGCGGGCGCGGGTCCGGGCGCGGGCGGGCGCGCGGGAACCCCGCCAGCGGAGGCGACAATGCCTCTGGCGGCTCTGCAGGCGGCGCGCGGCGCGCCCCTCGCCGGTCTCCCGCACGCTCCTGAGGGCCGAGAGGGCCGAGAGGCGGGGTCGGTGGCCCGGGGGCATGGGCGGTGCGGCCCGCGCCGCGCACGGGCGCGTGGTAGCCCGTGAGTGCCGAGATCGGGTCCATACTTCGACGTAGTATGGGCCCCCGGGGGCCCATCTACAGCAGCGGCGAAGTGAGCGTGTTTGTGGTGTTGGTGTGGCGTCTGAGCTTGGATCTGTGACTAAAGCCGGTTACCACTGATGGATCCCCACCCGAATAACACACAGTGAGCGCCCCAGCGCTTCACTACGCCCTCCGCGCGAAATCGCTAGTGGTGCTTTGTGGTAGTATATTGTACTTTTGAGTAGTATGGGTACGGTTCCCGAGACCGTGAAAGGAGCACCTCAGAAATGTCGTCGTCGTCGCGCAGTTCCCTAGGAAGATGTGGCCAGCTCGTGGGAAGGCAGCCCCCGTGGGAACGCCACCCCCCATTAGAGGGGCACGCCACCTGGCCCACCCCCGCTCCTAATTGCGCACGGGAGCGGTGCACCGGAGCGGTGCGCAGTTTCATATGAACTGCACCGCTCCGAGTCGGGGGTGGTGCGGGAGTGGTGCAGTCCGGCGCACCTCCGCCGCGCCGAGCGTGGAGCCCTCCACCGAGCCGCAGGCTCGCGCCGACGCGCCAGCGGCATCGTACGGGATGACGGCCGCCTCGCCATGTCGATCTCCGCGCACGCGGCGCGCTCGATCTCGGCGGTCGGCTGCCGCAAAAGCGACCGGCTCACGACATTTTTTGCCGGTTA
>PIVY01000229.1 GCA_003353795.1 bacterium | reverse complement strand
AGCCCAGTTCCGCCAGGGAGGAGGCGGCCGAGGCGCCGGCCAGGCCGGTCCCCACCACCAAAACGGTGAATTTCCGTTTATTGGCTGGACTGACCACCTTCATGGTATGTTTGTAATGTCCCCACTTCTGCTCCAGCGGGCCCTCTGGAATCGTGGCCTGTACGGGTTGCCCTTCCTGGATGCCCAGTTCTGTCAGGATCGAGTTTGGACGGGTGGATGACTTGGTTGTCATGGTCGCGTATTACCTCCGAAGGATCAGCCGGGCGGGGTTAGCTCTACAAAGAAATAGATATACGGCGGAATCGCCAAAAACGTCCGATTTCCGCGGAATCAGCGCTTGTAAAGGTGGACCCGATATCCCGGAGTCTTGTGCATGTCGTCCCATCGACCCTGATCCATGGCGGTCTTGTCGAACAGGACCTTGCGGCTTCGAATCGGTTTGAATTCCGGCTCCACCGTCACGATGCTCTTGGCCACCTCGCCGTCGATCCCGTCGAGCTGGGTGAGCTGGGACTCCGACATCTCGCTGAGGTAGACCTTCTTCTTGGGTTGAGTCGTCAAATGGTAGCTGTCCTCATCCGTCTCGATGTCGTTCTTGACCGCGTGCCGCCAGACGGTCTTTCCAGGGACGGCCTCCTCGTCGAGGACCTGGGCCTTGCAGTCGAGGGTGAACGGGACGTGCTGTTCGGCGCGGATGATCGCTGCGATGGCCAGATCGTCCGGCGAGTCGGCGTCCGGATTGGGCGTTGCGGTTTCTCGCGACGGCCGGCCGTAGTTGGCCGTGCAGACGAAACTGACGGCCTTTCCCTTCTTCAAGACCGCTTCCTTCACGTCCTTCTCGAAGCCGTGGAGGTGGGAATCCCGGGCGCGGTTGTTGGCTTCCTGCGTCAACGGTGTGAGGTTGGACCACGTGTCGCCCGGTCCGCCGAGGTTGTCGTTCAACAGATGGCCGCGGACGTAGTAGGAGGAGCCGCTTTTCTTCCGCCGGCGGAGCATTTCCCAGGAGTCGTTGGTGAGGCTGCTGCTCGGAGGGCCGCCTCCCGTCGGAACCTTCTGCGTCAGCCGCATGACGCTCGCCGAACTACCGAACTCGCCCACGGTCGGGCCGTACACCGGCTGCGTAGACCCTTCATCGGCACCCGGCGGTAGGAACCGGGCCGTGACCGGCGCCAGTTCGTCGAGCAGCACCTGGATGATCTCGGCGTGGTTCGTTGTCGATGACTTCGTACCCTCGCCGCCGCCACTGGCCGGCGTTGCCGCCTCGGGATCGGCGGCCGCCGTGAGAATGGCTTCATCCAGCTTCTTGGCGATCCCGAGTGCTTTTTCGCGATCGCCCTCGCGATCCGACGCCAATTCCAGCGACTTCACGTACTCCGTATAGTTCTTCGGATCACTCTCGAGCACGACGCGGGCGCTGCGGCCCTGGCCCTCGACGGCGACATCATGTTTCTCACCGCTCTGGGTACGGAAGCTCGCGCGGGCTTTCCACCATTCGCGCAGGCGCGCAACGGCGCTCTTGCCCATCTCCACGCCCCGCTTCAGCAGGTCCAGGAACGCGCTGCCGAGCTTGAGTGCGCGATCGATCAACCAGTCGATGGCCCCGTTCACGCGCGCGCGGACGCCCTCGACGAACTCGCGGATGCGCTTCGACAGGCCGCCGAGGCTGGCCTGGTTCGCCAGGAAGCCGATGGCCACGGGAATCGCGCGGGACAGCGCATCCTCGAGGAACGTCGCCGCCGCGTCGATAGCGCCCTTGGCGATGCCCTGCACCCCGTCGAGCACGCGGCTGACGATCTCCAGCATCTCGCGGATGTAGCGGACGAACGACTCGATGGCCTTGTAGATGGCGATCAGGCTGTTGATGACGGCCATGACCCCGCTCGGGTCGAGCATGCTGAGCAGCTTGACGGTGACGTTGGCGACGATGGTCTTCGTCACCCAGCCGATCACGCTGTCCAGCACCAGATCCCAGAGGCCGCTCAGTTGCTCCTTGAGCTCCTGCCAGAGTCCGCTCGGGCCCTCGTCGATCAGAATACGGACCCAGGACCAGACACCCGTCGCGACTTCCAGAGCGTCGCGCAGCTTCTGGACGGTCTCACGACCGATCTTCAGCTCCAGTCGCTGGAGCACGCGCTCGACGGTGATGTCCAGGATCTGGAGCACGACTCCCAGGATCGACCGCAGGCTGAGGTCCTTCGGCGGCTCGATGCCGGCGTTCCGCATATGTCCGAAGAGCCACGAGGCGACCCCGCCCAGCAGATGCTGGACGATATTGTCGAAGAACAGCTGAAAGCCCGCGCGCATCGCCTTCAACGTGTTCATGAGGAAGCCCAGCGGATCGGTGAGGATATCGCCGATGGCGCCGGCCGCCTTGGCCAGGATCTGGACGACGAGCTCCGGTGGGATCCCGATCACCCGCAGCATCGACGAGAAGAACAGCCAGATGGCACCGGGCAGATTGCCGTCGGTGAAGAGCTTGTTGAGGATCTGGAACGCCAGCGCCTTGACCTTCTCCCAGAGTTCGCCCAGTCGCAGCAACTGATTAAAAACCGGAATACGCTTGAGGATCTGATCGATGAAAAAGCGCTTGATGGGCTCCCGGATGCATTCCGGAATCGCCTGCCACAGCGCGCCGATCACGAGTTGCGGCAGCCGGATGAGGTTGCCCATCACAGAGATGGCGCTACGCACGATGCCGAGGATTCGCTCGGCGAAGGGAGCCAGGAAGTCGAACACGCGCATGACGGTGTCGAACAGCGCACCCACGCCGCCGGTGACCCAGGTCAGCAATCGGGTGGCCGCGCTCTCGAGCCAGCTCAGCCCCGATGCCAGCGCGCCGACGAGACTGCTGGATCGCAGCCGGCCCATGAAGGTCGTGATCTTGCTCGCCACCGAACCGACCATGGACAGGAGCCAGGCGCCGGCGCTGGCGATCTGGATGCGGATGAATACGATAACGTCGCGAACCGAGGGGAGTATCGCCGCCAGGGTCTCACGCTGGGGTGCGACCGCTTCGCCATCGTTCATCGCCGCCGTCGACGCATTCAGGTCCCGGCTGAACTCCTGCATCGACTCGCCGAGTTCGCGCACGAACTGCGGCGGGATGAGCTCGCCGATCGCCGTCGCCGCCTCGGATACGGGTTCCCAGACGGGCCGTGTCTGTTCCTTGACCCAGCTCCAGGCCTCGGTGGCCTTGCCCTTGATCCAGTCGACGATCCCGCCCTCGCTGCTGTCTGCCGACGAGTTGCTCGAGCCGAAGAGCTTCTCCTTCACCCAATCCCAGGCCGATCCCAGTGCATCGCGAATCCGTCCGGCGACGCTCCAGATGTCCCGGCCGGTCTGCGCGATGACGTCCCATACGCCGCCGGCGAACTGCTGCAGCCACTCGACGGCGGGCGCGCCGATGCTGCTCCAGAGCTTGACGAAGAACGTGCCGATGGGTGACAGGAACTCGGTGAGGCCGTTCCAGGCCTGGCCCGCGACCTCGAGCGCGAAATTCTTCAGGTCTCGAAGGCCCGAGAAAAGCGGCCCGCAGTCACCGGCGAGAAGGGCCTGGACGACGGCGGCCCCGCGGGTGACGAGCATGGCGAACACGGCCGCGAGATTCTCGAGGAACGGCAGCGGATTGAGGCGCTGGAAGACCGCGGCGATCCCGTCGAACGCTGCGGCGAGTTTCGTCTTGAGCCATTCGATCGGCCCTTCCCTGAGGATGGGCTCGAGCCACGGCGCCACCCGCCGGACGAGGGACCAGCCCTGATCGGCGATGAACTCGCCGGTCGCATCCACCGCATCGGACACGAAGCCGGCGACCTCGGAGAGACCGGGGATGTAGACGCGCTGCACGCGCTCCGGCAGGCGCTCCTGCACGACGTCGCCGGCAGGCCCGCCGCGTTGCTGAACGACGTGGGTGAGCTCGTGTGCGAGCAGTCGGCGGCCCGGTTCCTCGTCGGGCCGGAACGCGCCGGGGGCGAACACGATATGGTGCCCCACGGTGAAAGCCCGCGCCTGCAGATCCAGAGCCAGTGCCCCGGACGTACCGTCGGTGTGCACGCGGACGTCGGAGAAATCGTCACCGAACGCCGACTCCATGCTGGCCCGCAGCGGTCTTGCGAGCGGCGTTCCGGCCCGGGCATCGAGCTCGCCGATTCGATCCTGCGAATCACGAGGCAGAACGTCGGCACTGCCGGCATGGGTGCCGAACGGTTGAATCAGGTACTCGCCGGGGCGTTCGTCGGCGTATTCGGAATCCGGGTCGGCCTCGCGCTGGACCCACCCCTCCGTTCCGGGCGTAGTGGCCGTCGGTTGCGCGACCGGATTAGGAGCCGGTGCTGGTGGTGCGCCGGTGGCGGGAGTAGACGCGTCGCCGCCATCGGCAAGGACGCCGGCATCATTCTGGTGTCCGGCGACGACGCGGTCGGCGACACGTTCGGCCTCTCGCTCGAACCGGTCCGAAGGTGCGCCGACCTTCAATGATGGCTGGACGACCCCCCGCAACGTGTGGCGCACCCGTCCCTGGAGACGGCCGGTCGTCGGTGTCGGCGATTCACCGAGTCGGGTCGACGCCGGGCTCCGCTGTGTCCGCTTGGTGACAGCATGGGTCGGCATGGGCGATCAGCCCGAGGCTGGGTGTATTGCCAGGGACATGGGTACTCCTGTCAGGTAACGGTGAAGGATCGTGCGTTGCTCCTGACGCCGTTGTTCACGACCACGACGTCGCCTGTGGTCGCTCCCGCCGGTACCTCGAACACGATCTCCTGGCCGGAATTTCCCGAGCCGCCCGTGAATCCCCAGCTGCGGATCGCCGCCGGGAGTCCGTTGACGAGGACCTGGTCCGCACCGCCCCGCCGCCCCCCGAAGCTGAACCCCGACAGGCGGACGACCGCGCCGACCGGTCCGCTCGCCGGCGACATCGCGGAGATGAAAGGGGTGTGCAGCCGGCAGGTCTCGATGGCGTTCTCGGCCTGGATCTCGTCGGTGGCGTCCCAGACCGGATCGCAGGTATGGAACATCTCGTGCAGGAGAGTACTGGCCATCATGAAGCGCCCGATCCGGTACGTGCGAGTGTTGTAAGCGATGTTGCTGCTCGTGTCCGACTCGCCCAGCGTCTGGTCGTCGGCGTTGCGATGGTAGACCTTCGCGCCCGCGAATGCGTTGGGCAGCGCCGCAGCACCGGAACCGTCGGTGCAGTTGTCACGGAAGAAATTGACGCATCTCGCATCGGCCAGGACGCCGCGAACGATGGCCTCGGCCTTGTCCACGCGCGCGACGTGCTCCGGCGGGACGACCTCCCAGTCGGCGAACGGCGCCGGCGCGCCACCGAGGCTCCAGCGCTGGATCCGGTCCCCGCGCGGCTTCGCCTTGCTGCCGCTGCGTTGCTGCAGAACGTGAGTCAGCTCGTGCGCGATCAGCCGCTGGCCGCCGGGCGTACCGGGCGCGTAGTGGCCGGCTCCGAACATGACATTGCGGCCGACGGTGAAGGCCCGGGCATTCAGACGCCGGGCGAGTTCGCCGGCCCGCGTGTCGGTATGGATCCTGACCTGTGAGAAGTCGGCGCCGAAGCGGTCTTCGAACAGATCCTTGTCCGGCGTCGGCAGCGGGCGGCCTCGTGATCGCTCGGCCTCGAGGCTGGTCGACAGCCCTCGCAGCGAGCCCGCGGGTCGGGACGGATCGTGCTCGAGTTGCACTTCTTCCTCTTCTTCTTCCGACTCTTGCCGTTGGACCGATTCGCCGGCGGACGAAAGTTCAGACTCTTCCTCGTCCTCGCACTCCGCGCACATCCGCTGCATCGCGTACCGGCCGTCGAGGGCCGAGACCGGAGCCACCTCCAGCTCACCGTCCGGCCGTGGCCGGCCGACGATTCTCTCGGCGACTTGGTCGGCCTCCCGCTCGTGACGATCGCCGGGCTGTCCCAGGACGAACTTCGCCTGGACGGCCTGGGCCAGCACGCGGCTGATCCGCTGCCCCGCGTGGCCCGCCGGCGCGAGCCTGACCGTGTTGCTGCGTCGCCTGCGGGGGCGCCTCATCCGGCCGATCACGTGATCCATGGTCTCCCTCGCTCTCGTATCGATCAGCGGTTCAATCTCTTCTTGGCGGCATTGATCAGCTTGCGGGCATTCACGATGGACGTGGCGACCCTGGCATCGCGGAGCGCCGCCGGTTTCGCCGATGCCAGCTCTCCCACCGACCGGATGCCCATTTCGCGGAGCGCGGCGTCGGTCGCACTATCCACTTCGGACACGTCGCGAACCGGCCGGTCCCGTTCGACGAGGTCGAGGACCTCCGTGTGCCGCACGGAGAGTCGCTCCAGTGTGCTCTCGAGGTCGCCGAGGCCCGTCGCGATGGTTCCCCGCCGTTCAGCCAGGGCCTCGATGCGGGTCTCCTCGGCCGCCCTCAGCTCCTTCAGCGCCTCCACTTGCTGCGCCAGCGCCGAGATCTCCGAGCCCATGGCTGTCCGCCGCGTCTCGAGATCCTGCAGCTCCGCGGTCGCGGTCGAGACGTCGGCGACGGCATCCTTGCGGGCCTCCAGGAGGTCGAGCTTGTCCTCGATCCCCGGTTCAATGGTGACCGCGCGTTCGCGCTTGACCGAGTAGAAGGCCACCTTCCCGTCGCGTTCGTAGAGGGTCACCTTGTCGCCCGCTGAAAGGCGCGGCGGCGTGAGTCCGTACTCGACGAGATAGCTGCCGGTCTTGGTGGCGTCGTACCTCTCGATGGCCGTCACCTCGATCTCGTTACGATTCAACTCCCGGGTCGCGGCCTCGATGTCCCGCTCCACGAGGCGCTGCTTCTTCACGCTGGGGGTGCGGATCCGGCGGCCGGTCTCGAGAGAGGTCGCCACGCCGTC
>PIVY01000347.1 GCA_003353795.1 bacterium | reverse complement strand
GCCGGGAAGTCGACCACGCCGTTGCCGTTGCCCGCGGCGAACACGGGCAGCACGTTGTTGTTGCGGGCGTTGATCACGGCGTTCTGCACCGAGATGGTGCTGCCGCTGCTACAGCGCCAGGAACAGCTGACGACCATGGCCGCGTAGTTGCCGGCCTCGCCCACGGCGTAGTTGATGGCGTCGGCGCGATTCTGGTTCATGCCGCTGGCGAGGTTGACCCTCAGGGGCATGATGCGGCTGAAGTGGGCGACGCCGGCGATGCCGGTGGCGTTGTTGGCGACGCCGGCGGCGAGGCCGGAGCAGGCGGTGCCGTGGGCGTTGGTCGACGGATTCGGGTTGTTGTCATTGTTGGCGAAATCCCAGCCGAAGAGGTCGTCGATCTGGCCGTTGGCGTCGTCGTCCACGCCGTTGATGTCGCCGGGATCCTGCACCCAGTTGGCGCCGTTCCAGATCATGGTCTGACCATCGAAGTCGGCATCCTCGCCCAGGTTCTGCAGGATGTTCGGCTGGAGGTCGGGGTGGTCCCAGTCGACGCCGGTGTCGACGATGGCCACGATCACGTTGGGGTTGCCCCGCTCGATGTCCCAGGCCTCCTCGACGTCGCCATCGGCGTCGGCGGTGAAGGGCCCCGCTCCGGTGTTGTTCAGAGCCCACTGGTTGGCGTACTGGGGGTCGTTGGGTACGAAGGACTCGTCGTTGAACGAGATGGTGCTCAGCTCGGCGAACTGCACGTCGGCGAGCCCGATGAATGCGCGCACGTGGTCGAACACGTCGCGATCCGCGGGCACCGTCACGGTGTAGAAGCCGGGCGTCCAGTGGTCGATGTCCACGTCGGAGCCGAGGCGGGCAATGTGGTCGAGCATGGCGGCTTCGGACAGGCCGGGCTCGAACTGCACCACCACCTGATCGGGTGCGAAGTAGCGTGTCGTGCCGTCGCTGTTGACCAGCGCCGGATACGCACGGCCCACGCCGGGCGACGCGGCCAGGGTCGCCGCCACCGAGGTGGCCGACTTGCCGGCGGTGCGGTAGACCACGAAACCGTGGGCGTCGATGCCCTCGTCGCGGACGATCTCGAGGCCCTGGCTTGCGGCGAGTTGCTCGGCATCGAGGCGGTCGGCCTTGGCGCCGGCTGCGGTTGCGAGTCGCACCATGACCTCATCGGTCTTGAGGGTGAATGAGTAGCTCCCTCCGAAGAGCTTGTCGGGGTAGGAGAAATCGGTGGTCTGCGCCGTCGCCCCCCTTGGCGAACCGCTCACGGCGAGGCAGACCATCATGATCCAGAGAAACGGGCGAATGGCGAATCTTGGCGTACCCATCGGGCACCTCCTGAACGTTCTGACGCGGCGGTCAGCGTCTCTATGAATTCTCTCGGGTTGCCGTGGTGCGGGCGTCGGTGCCAGGTGTGCGGAAGCGTCGGTTGCGGTTGTCGGCGGTGCTGGTTGCCGGGGCCGAACGGCTCCGGCGGGCGATACGAGAGTGTTGAGGTTGTGAATGTTTGACGTGGGGTGGGAGTCTTACATCACAGATGAAAACGCTGTCGGCAGTCCCTTGGATCGAGATATGGTGATGCCGCCGGGACTCGTCCGGGAGAGACGCCAGTTGTCGGCAACCGCGTACAGGGCTGCGACGTGATCTATACAGGCACGACTCCCGACTGCCAGATGAACGGTTATGGGGACGCCGGGCAACTGTCTCGAATGAA
>PIVY01000346.1 GCA_003353795.1 bacterium | reverse complement strand
CCCACCACACGTTCCCGAGGTGTCCCTTGAGCGTATGGAGTTCCTTTCCGGTGGCTCGGTCCCACACTCTTACCGTGGCGTCCCAACCCGCCGACGCCAGTCGATTGTCCCGCGGGTGCCAACTGAACCACCGCACCGCGCCGGTGTGTCCGGCGAGCGTGTGGGTGACCTTGCCCGTAGTCGCGTCCCACAGTTTCACCGTGCCGCCCCGGTCACCCGAGGCCAGTTGTGCCCCGTCGGGGCTCCAGTCTACGGTCAGGATCTGCTTGTTGTGTTCTTTGCGGCTGATGAAGACCGTGTCCCCCGTGGCCGCGTCAAGCACGAAGACCTCGCCCGACCATGCGCCACAGGCCAGCCGCTTGCCGTCCGGGCTCCAACTGACTCTCGATGGCAGCCGCGTCCGACGTCCCTCGATCATCACCGGAGTTTCGAGCAACACGCGGCCCGAGACGGCGTCCCACACGACTACAACATCCCCTGAACCTGTTTGCCGGACGCACGCCAGACGGGTCCCGTCGGGGCTCCAGTGGGCCGACCTGAGGAACATACGACTTGTCCGCAGAGTGAGCTGTGCGGAGTGGGACAGCGACTGGAGGTAGTACCACTCCCAGCCGCGCAAATCGTCCTCGCCTGCCTTGGGCATCCATGGCTCGGTGAGTCTCAGCACCTGGCTGATGCCCTCCGGCTGCATCGCGGCGTAGCCGGCCGAGTTCATCTGGGCGGCGTAGAGGTTCCGGCGAATGGTCCTGTGGGCGGCCAGCGCTTCGGCCGCCTTGCCCTCGGCCCTGGTCTCTGCCGCAATTGCCCGGGTTGCTTCGTCCTTGGCCTTGCCTTCGGCCGCCATCGCCCTGGTCGCTTCGGCCTGCTTGTCATCGGTCAGCGTCGCCTGGCGGAAGTACGCCACTGTGGAAGTGACGGCCAGAACCACCAGAAGCACAGCGACAGCCGACAGCGAACCAGCGAGCCCCCGGTTTCGCCTCGTCCACCGCCACAGCCGCTCGCCCACAGATGCCCGCCTGGCCAGGATCGGTTCATCCTCGATGAATCGGTGCAGGTCCTCGGCCAGTTCGTCGGCCGTCTGGTAGCGGGCCTTGGGATCTTTCTCGATCGCCTTGAGGATGATCGTCTCAAGATCGACGGGGACATGCGTGTCGATCGATCGCGGCGCCACAGGCTCGCTCTGGGTGATCATCCGGATCAGTTTGAGCCGGTCCGACGTTTCAAACGCCGGCCGCATCAGGAGCATCTCGTACAAGGTCATGCCCAGGGAGTATACGTCGGACCGCCGGTCGCAATGGCCCTCGAACCGCTCGGGCGACATGTATCGCGGCGTGCCCATCACGTCGCCGGTGTGGGTCATCGCCACCGCGTCGTCTTCGGCTTTGGCCAGCCCGAAGTCCGTCATCCAGACCGCCCCGTCGCCGTCAATCAGCAGGTTCGACGGCTTGACGTCCCGGTGGATAATACCGTGTGCGTGTGCATAGACAAGCGCCTGGGCCGCCTGCAGGCCCACCCGGGCGACCGACCGGTGGAACCTGCGTCCGCGAGACCGGCCTATCGATTCGCTCGGCTCGCCTGTCAGCATGGACGAGGCGATAGACGTTGAGGCCGAGCCGGCCGAAGGCGTCAAATCGTGTAGTCCGATGGTTGAATCGGAACCAATCGACGAGGCTTCGGCGAAGTCCTCGACTTTGAATCGATCGCGTATCA
>PIVY01000228.1 GCA_003353795.1 bacterium | reverse complement strand
CCGAGACGATGAAAACGTCGTGGCCCGGCGGCGTGACGGCGAACACCGTCGTGTCCGTGGGCAGCAGCAGCACCTGTCCATCGCCCACAGGCTGGCCGAACCAGGTGAATCGCTGGCCGCCGTCGGCGGGGACGACCAGAGTTCGCATGCCGTGGGGGCCGCGACCGAGGTGCTCCAGGGCGCAATTGGTGCGGAAGCGGCTCAGATGCAGGTCCGGCAGGCAGAGCTGCATGAGTTTGCCCAGGAACGGCCCCTCGCTCAGCTGGCAGAGGGCGAGGTCCCAGTCCCGACACGCCTCGGTAAAGGCCACGGTGTACTGATAGCTGCGACTCAAGAGACCCGTGCCCGTTCCGGAGCGCCTGGTGTGGCTCTCCGTCGGCAGGGTCGGTCCCCAGATTCGGGCATTCAGGCTCATGATCCTCGCGCGGTGGTCCGACCGGCGGCGGGGTCGCGACGTGCGACCGATTCCGACGCTGCGAAGGTACCCGGCCGGCGCGCAACCGCGCTAACAGCGGTGTCGCATTCTCGCGGCTCCACGTTGCATGAGGCCTAAGCTGTTGTTATTCAGGGATTTGGTTCGTCAGAATCGGCGTTGGCGCCGTCGAAATAGGCCGATGGGGAGACATCGAATTGCTCACGGAAACACCGCGCGAAGTGGCTGGGGTTCTTGAACCCCACGGAATAGGCCACCTCGGTGACGTTTCCGAACCGTCCACGCAACAACTCGGCGCCCCGGAGCAGACGGTGGGCCCGGACGAATTCGCGGGGACTGAGGCCCGTGAGAGCCTTCAATTTGCGGTGCAGCTGCGCGCGGCTCAGTCCCACGTCCCGGGCGTAGCTTTCGACCGTCATGTCGGCGTCGTCGAGGCGTTCGTCGATGATCTCGCGGCATCGCTTGAGGAACCGGTCGTCCATGGACACCACCGGCAGGGCCTCGACCTGAGTTCCCTGGACCTGGGCTGCGAATCGTTCCTGGAGCTGGCGCCGCAGGGCGATGAGGTTGGCCACGCGGGTGAGCAGTTCCCGGGCATCGAACGGCTTGACCAGGTAGTCGTCGGCACCCTGCTCGAGGCCGGTGAGCCGGCTCTCGGTGCCCGCCTTGGCCGTCAGCAGGATCACCGGCACGTGGCTGGTGCGCCAGTCGGTCTTCAGGCGACGGCAGAGTTCGAAACCGTCGCGACCGGGCATCATGACGTCCGACACCACCAGGTCGGGAATCTCGGCCAGGGCCACGGTCAGACCCTCATCGCCGTCGGCGGCAGTGATCACTTCGTAATGCGGCGACAGTTCGCGGGCCAGATACGCGCGGAGATCCGCGTCGTCCTCGACGACCAGAAGCCTGGGCAGAGCGGTCACCGCGGCGGCGTCGCCGTCCTCGTCGTCTTCGTCGTGTGTGACGGCATTGGCGGCGGTCACCGCGGATTCGGTCGGCGCGTCGGCGGCCCCGATCACGTCGGCGGGGGCCGTGGAGAAGAGCGGCAACTCCACGGTGAAGCAGGTGCCCATGTCCGGTTCGCTGGATAGCCCGATGGTGCCGCCGAGCATGGTCACCAGTTCGCGAACCAGCGCCAGCCCGATGCCCGAGCCTCCGGCCTCGCTGCCGCCGGCGAGCTGGTGGAATCGGTCGAATACGAGGTCGTACTCGGCGGGGGGAATGTAGGAACCGGTGTTGGCCACCGAGAAATGGAGCTGGCGCGCCGGTCTCTCCGAGGTCGACTGCTGGTTGCCGGCGGCGGCGGGCACCGGATGGGGCGTCGCGGAACTCGCCACGGTGGCGCGCACCACGACGCGGCCCGTCGGCGGCGTGTGCTTGATGGCGTTGGACAGCAAGTTGCCGGTGACCTTCTCCAGCAGATCGGCATCGAACCAGAGCAGGGCCGGCTCGCCCGGCAGATTGATCTGGAGGTCGATCTGCCGCTCCCGCGTCAGCGGTCCGAAGCCGGCCACGAGGCTTGTCAGGAACCGGGTGACGTCGTCGCAACGCCAGTTCAGCGGGAGTCGGCCGGCCTCCAGACGCGAGAGGTCCAGCAACTGGTCGATGAGCTGGCCCAGACGATCGGCGTTGCGGCTCATCATTGAGAAGAGGTCGGCATCGCCGGTCTCGGGAGCGTCGCGAAGCTGATGCAGGGGCGTTCGCAGGAGCGTCAGCGGCGTGCGGAACTCGTGCGACACGTTGGCGAAGAAGCGGGTGCGAAGGCGATCCAGTTCCTGCAGTTGCCGGGCCTCGGCCTGCCCCACCTCCAGGGCGGTGCGCATGCGCTCGCGCTGAATGATCTGGCGGTACACCAGCGCCACGAAGCCCAGGGTCGCCAGGACGTATATGGCGATGGCCCAGGTGGAGAACCACCAGGGCTGGCGGATACGGATCGCAAGGGTGGTTTCGTCCTCGTTCCAGAGACCGTCGGCGTTGCTGCCGCGCAGGTGGAACGTGTATCTCCCGGGGGCGAGGTTGGTGTAGAACGCGCGTGGGTCGTGGCCGGGGTCGCGCCAGATATCGTCGGCGCCGTCGAGGCGGTAGCGGTAGCCGTTGCGCTCGGGACGGGCGAAATGAAGCGCCGCGAAGCCGATGGTGAGATCGTTGTCGCGGTGCGGGAGGCTGATCTCGCGGGTGTGCTCGATGGAGACCGCGAGGGGTGAACCGGGACCCGGGCGAATCTCCGAGTCGGCGATCCGCAGTTCCGTGATCACCACCGGCGGCACGAAGTCCGAGCCGTCGAATCCCGCGGGATCGAACGACGTCAGGCCGGCTGGTCCGCCGAAGTACAGGGTGCCCGTGCTGCTGCGAACCCGGCCGAAGTGGACCTCGTTGGTGGGCAGTCCGTCGCTGGTGTCGTAGGTGCGCAGGTCGCCGCTGCGGGGATCGAAGCGAACGAAACCCCGTCCGGTGGACATCCACAACCGCCCGCGATCGTCCACGAGAACGGCCCCGACCATCTCGTTGGGCAGCCCGTCGCGCGCGTCGACGACCTCGACCACGTTGCCCTCATCGTCGAGCCGCAGCAATCCCGCGAAGGTGCCGACCCAGAGCTCGCCCTGGTGATCTTCGACGATGTCCATGGGCGAGATGAGTCCGAGGTCGGGGTCGAAGTAGGGGATCAACCGATCGGACGGCTCGTCGTAATAGGCCAGGCCGCGGGTGTCGTACAGGATCCACATCCGACCCTGCCGGTCACGGTAGAAGCTGTGCACGTTCCGGCTGGACGGGTCCGCCGCGTCGCCCACATCGGTGGTGTAGGCACGGATCCGATCGGTCTCCGGTTCGAAGACCCGGACTCCGCTGGAGTAGCCGCCGACCCAGATGTGCCCGTGCAGGTCGATGGCCAGGCCCTGCACCGCGATCCGGTGCAGGGGTGCGCCGGGGGTCGAGAGGCCGGGGATCCGTTCCGGGATCAGCTTGCCGGGCGGCAGGGTCCAGAGGCCGCGATCGGTCCCGATCCAGAGAGCGCCATGGCGGTCTTCGGAGAACGAGTAGACCGTGCTGGGCTGCAACGGATCATCGGGGGAAAACCGATGCCGGCGGAACTCCGTGGTCCCGGGGAGGCGGCTGTTGAGTCCGCCGACGCTCACGCCGGGAGTGCGGTCTCCGGAGCCGACCCAGAGCACGCCGCGGGAATCCTCGAACACGGCCTGGACGCTCTCGAGGCTCTGCGAATCGGGCGCCTTCGCCATGTGGGTTTCCACCCGGAATCGGTTGCCGTTGGGGTCGAGCTTGTTCAGGCCGGCGTGCCAGGTGCCGCCCCAGACGATGCCGGCCGTGTCACACAGCATGCTCAGCACCGGGCCGCGCAGGACGGAGCCGGCGCGGGTCGGGTCGTGTCCGTAGTACTGGAATACGCTCAGGTTCGGATCGAAGCTGTACATGCCGCTGGCGGCGCCGAGCCAGAGACGCCCGGTCTGGTCGTGATCGATCTTCACCAGGTAGTTGAGCATGGACTCCCGGTCGCCCGGACGGGGCACGTATCGCGTGAATCCCTGGGTGTCGGGATGGAAGCGTGCCAGGCCCACCCGGGTCGTGAACCAGATCCGCCTACGATCGTCTTCGTGCACCTCGGTCACTATGTCCGACGGCAGGCTGGTCCGATCCTCCGGGTCGTGACGGAAGTGATGCCAGATTGCAGACCCGGGGGCGCGGAAGGCCACGCCCATGCCCTCGCTGGTGACCCACAGGCGGCCCGCGGTGTCGACCAGCACCGAGGTCTGGACCGTGTCCGCGGGCGCAGACTCCAGCGGTGCTCCGGGTTGGCGCCGAATCCGCTGCACCAGCCCGGTCCGGGGATCGACGCCGGCCAGGGTGCCCTCGCTGGTGGAAGCCCAGACGGTTCCGTCGGGCGCCTGGCAGAGCCCTTCGACCTGCAGGCCGCCGAGCTGGCGGTCGACCGTACTCGAGGGGCCCCAGCGGTCGAAGGTCCCGAGATGGGGCCGCAGTCGCCAGAGTCCCGTGGAAAACGTCCCGATCCAGATGTCGCCGTCCCGGTCCTCGAGCAGCGCGATGGTGGCCAGACTGTTGTAGCGGCCGGTGGCCTCGTCCAGCGGCGCGTAGGGCGTCATGAGTCGCCCGTCGTAGCGCACGAGACCATTCTGGGTGCCGAACCAGAGGAATCCGAGACGGTCCTGGACCATGGCGCGCACCGAACTGTCGGGAAGACCGTCGTCAACGGTCAGGTGTTCGAAGCGGGGATCGATCGGCAACGTCTGCGCCCAGCCCGACACGGCGGCGGCCGCGGTCACGAGGATGGTGAGGATTCCCCGGAAACGACGCAGGAGCACGGAACGAACCTCTTCGAGGGGCGGACGGGGCGCGAACGGGCGAAGCACTATTATACTCGCCCGGCGACCGTTTTGACCACGAAACGCACGCGAGATCTCGTTCAGCGCGGACGGATGGGCCGGCCGGGCGCCGTGGGAGGTGGCGGCCAGGCTTGCCGGTCGGATGGGGACTGCCACGACGTGTCGGGCTCGGATTCGGCCACCGGCAGGTTGTCGTAGGCGGTCGCCGAGAGCCCGGTGACCAGCCAGGTGCCCCGAAGGTCGTCGGCGTCCCGCCAGGCACCGAGGATGGTCGATCCGTCGCCACTGATCTCCAGGGCGTCGGACAAGAAGACGTGTTCGGGGATTTCGGCCCCGAGGTCGGTCAGCCAGTCCCTCAGCGAGAGCATGCCGGATCCGGCCGTCCAGACGAATGCCGTGAGGTCGTCCCAGGCCGGGGCGCCGCTCCAGCCGACGACCACGCCACGGTCGGAGACGTCGGCCGCCAGGCTCTGGTCCCAGGGGCTGCCGCCGAGAACGCCCAGATCCACCAGGCCGGCGGTGTTGTCGAGGTAGAACGCACGGCTGTCGAGTTGACCGCAGCAGCGGATCCCGCCGGCGTCCACGGCGAGAACCTCACCCGTCTGGTCAGGCTGGCCGATGAGTTGCAGGCGCTCGTCGACCCAGCGGGCCGGGCGACGGTGGCCCGTGCGAGGATGCTCGTCGAAGCCGACCACCACGTCGGCCCGTCGTGCGGCGTCGGAGGCGCGGCTTCCGTGACCGGAATCGGGCAGGCGAACGGAGCCGGTCTTGGCTGTCCAGCGGAACGCCGCGGCTCCTGTCGCCGACCAGGCCAGTCCCACGGCCACCGATCCGTCCTGATTGGTGGCGTAGCCACTGCCAAGGTTGCCGTCCACCGTGTTGCCGTGCTTCACGTCCGCCAAAGGGGTCCAGCCGCTTCCATCTCGCCAGATGGCCGCCATACGGTGGCCGTTCTGGTCGAGAATGGTGCCGCAGACGGTGGTTCCATCGCCCGAGATGCCGACACTGGCGGTGAGTTCGTGCCCGGGGCCGAGATCGGCGTAGCCGCCGGTCGGCGTCCACAGGTAGTAGTGGCCGCCGGCGTTCACGGCCATCACGCGTCCGTCGCTGGACAGGGCATGGGTCACCCAGTGGGCCTCGCACGGCGGGTCCAGTAAGCGGAAGACGAGGCCCTCGGCGGTGGCCGAAGTGACGGTTGCCGTGAGTGCGACCACGACGAGGACGAAGTTGACGGTCATCCAGCGCAACAAGTTCCTTCTCCTTCCCGACCGCACGCCGCCGGATGCGGCGTCGACAGTCGGACGCGGTACGAAGATAACCAATGAGGGCCGGTTCGCGCTCGCCCGGGTGTCGCAAATGTTGTTCTGAGCGTCGCTCTTGGCGTCTCAGGGCTCTTTCGACGTGTCGCCGGGGTATTCCGACGGCGGCATGCCGAACTGTTCACGAAAACTTCGGGCGAAGTGGGAGAGGCTCTTGAAGCCCACGGCGTACGCCACCTCCGTGACGTTGCCGTACCGCCCCTCGAGCAATCGGGCGGCTCGCTGCAGGCGGTGCGAGCGTAGGAGATCACGGGGGGCCATGTCGAGGATTGCCTTGAGCTTGCGGTGGAGCTGGGCGCGGCTCAGCCCCACCTCGCGGGCGAAGATCTCCACCGAGAAATCCTCGTCATCGAGGTTCTGGTCGATGATCTCGCGACAACGGACGAGAAAACGTTCGTCGGCCGAGGTGACCGGCATGGCGTCCGGCTCGAGGGTCCGCACCTGCTGGGCGTAGTGCGCCTGGAGCTTGCGACGCATGGCCACGAGATTGGCAATGCGAACACGCAATTCCCTGGCATCGAACGGTTTGGCTAGATAGTCGTCGGCGCCCTGCTGCAGTCCTTCGAGTCTGCTCTCCAGTTCTGCTCGCGCGGTCAGCAGGATGACCGGGACATGGCTCGTGCTGAGATCTTCCTTGAGTCGTCGGCAGAGCTCGAGGCCGTCCATGCCGGGCATCATCACGTCGGAGACCACCAGATCGGGGATCTCCGCCGTCGCCACGGCCAGCCCCTGCTCCCCGTCGGCGGCCTCGAAGACCCGGTAGATGTCGGACAGCTCGCTGGCCACGAAGCTCCGCAGGTCGGCGTTGTCCTCCACCACCAGCACGCTCGGCGCCT